>WRFJ01000001.1 GCA_009778865.1 Chloroflexota bacterium
AAAGTGCTGGTGCGCGCTAATATTGAGCTAGGATCACATCTTTCATTGATAGGTGATTTTTTTGGTTTAACATACTATCAAAACAGTGGGGCAGCTTTTGGTATTTTTCAAGATGGCACGGCTATCCTAGCTTTAATCTCTGCCTTGTTTGCCAGCGGATGCCTGTTATTATTTTTAAAACCAAATATAATCCCGCAATTAAACAATGTTTGGGGCAATGCGGGGCTTACTTTACTTTTTAGCGGGTCGGTAGGCAATCTTATAGATCGTATTTTTTTGGGTTTTGTTACCGATTGGATCAAACTGGGGCCCATACCTAACTTCAACGTCGCCGACGGCTGTGTAACTGTAGGCGTTATATTACTGTTAATTTTCGTGTTACTGCCAGAACTCTTTAAGAAAGAGCAACGGCATGCCTGACTTTATAATAGAAAAAGCCGATGATGGGTTAAGATTAGATGTCTTTTTAAGTCAAAAGACCAAATTTACACGTGCTAAAATAAAAAAACTTATTGATGGCGGTCAAACGACTGTTGACCAATGTTTAGTTAATAAAAACGGACTTATCGTTAAGAACGGCATGCAGATAACAATCAATATACGTAACCCGCAGCCTCTTGATGTGGCAGCTTATGACTTTCCGCTAAACATAGTTTTTGAAGATGAATATTTTTTAGTTGTAGATAAGCCAGCCGGTCTGGTGGTACATCCAGCGCCAGGTCACTATGACGACACTTTAGTAAACGCCCTTAAAGCTAAATATGACAATCTACCCAGCCTAGGAGGACAGGAACGCGCCGGCATCGTTCACAGACTGGATATGGACACCAGCGGTTTAATACTGATAGCTAAAAGTGAAGAAGCCATCGTATATTTCTCGCAGCTTTTCCAGCAACACCAAATTGAAAAACACTACATAGCATTAGTAAAAGGCCGACCTGCAAACAACTACGGACGTATAGAAGCTCCCATCGGTCGTCATCCCAAAAACCGCCAAAAAATGTCCGTTAACACCAAGGGACGTGAAGCTATAACCGAGTATACTGTTAAAGAATACTATAAAAATCATGCTCTTTTGGATATAAAACTACTGACTGGGCGCACTCATCAAATACGTGTACATCTAGCGGCTATAGGCCACCCAGTATACGGAGACTGTCTTTACGGCCAAGAAGAAAAGAATCTTACCAGGCACTTTTTGCATGCTGGCTATCTTTTATTTACTCACCCTAAGAGCAAAAAGCTGATGCAATTTTCCTCACCGCTACCTAAAAACTTAAGCGATATTTTAAAAAATACCAGCCTTTAAGAGAATCTATGGCAATGCTATAATAAATGCATTAATTGCCATAAGTATGAATAATATTTTGATAAGTAAACATTGGCTTAATTTTAGCAGCGTTTGCTAGTTGTTTGACTGATATATTTATCTTATTAATGTTTGATTAATCTTAATAGTTTATATTTAGCAAAGAAGGTTTTACAAGGAGAAATACAATGAAAAAGCCAACAAAAATATTTTTGGTTTTACTAAGCTCAGTTTTGCTTCTGGCAGGTGTGATCGGTACCACCGGTTGTATGTTTACTGATGACAGCAATAGTGTCAAATCTTACGCCGTAAATAAAACTATAACGTTTGCTAAAGTCAAATACACCGTGACCGAAACAATACGCTCTGCTACTCTAAACGATATAGCCGCTCCTGAAGATTACGAGTATTTGACTATTACCGTCAAGATAGAAAATACCGTCAACAACCGCATGACTTTTAACCAGCTGTGTTGGCGTTATGTAGATACCAACCATATAGAACGCGATTGTCTCAATGATGCTCAATACCAAACTTCCACCTCTATGGGCGCAGGTGCTATCGTAGCTAAAAATTCCACTCCTTTTGTCAGTACTATTAGTTTTTTAGTTAAAACAGGCGAAACTGGTTTGATCAATTTCTACTTTACTTTAGATTCTTTAGTAGCCGGATTTGCCATTGATCTAAGCAAAAAATAAGAGTACATATGGGAAAAGAAGTAAGAGTACGCTATGCTCCTAGCCCCACCGGACTTCCGCACGTGGGTAATATACGTACAGCCTTATTTAACTGGCTGTTTGCACGCCATTACGGAGGTAAATTTATCGTACGTATAGAAGATACCGATCGTGCACGATATGTGGATACAGCCACCGAGGCTATGCTGGACGGCCTGCGCTGGTTAGGCATAGATTGGGATGAAGGTCCTCAAGTAGGTGGCCTCTATGCTTCTTATTTTCAAAGCGAGCGCTTACCACTTTATCAACAGGCCGCAAGCAAACTGGTAAGCGAAGGTAAGGCTTATTATTGCTACTGTACACCCGAGCGTCTTGATAAAATGAGAGAAACGCAAATTGCTGCCAAAACTCCTCCGGGCTACGATCGTACTTGTCGCTCTTTAAGTGATGCTCAAAGGGCTGCATTGGAAAAACAAAGCCTGCCATGCGTAGTACGCTTTAAGTGTCCTTCTAATGGCAAAACTGTCTTTAACGACGCTATACGTGGTCAAGTAGAGTTTGAAAATGCCTTGCTAGATGATTTTATTATTTTAAAAAGCGACGGCTACCCCACTTATCATTTAGCCAACGTAGTAGATGATGCTGCTATGCATATCAGCCATGTACTGCGTGCCGAAGAATGGATACCCTCCACGCCTAAGCATATTTTATTATATGAAGCTTTAGATCTTAAAGACCATGTACCTATTTTTGCCCATATGCCTATGATTTTAGGCCCCGATAAAAGCAAGCTTTCCAAAAGACATGGTGCAATAGCCATCACAGCCTACAAAGAAGAAGGCTATTTACCGGAAAGTATGTTTAACTTTTTAGCTCTTTTAGGTTGGGCCTACGATGATAAGACTGAGATTTTCGACTGTCAAGAATTGATAAAATATTTTGATCTTAATAAAGTATCCAAAACAGCAGCTATCTTTAATGTGGATAAACTTAATTGGATGAACGGCATGTATATTCGCTCTTTAGAACCGACCGACTTGGCTGCCCGTATGCAACCTTTAGTTGAAGAGCATATAAAAAAGCTTACGATACAGGATGTACAATATTTGCAAGATATCACACCACTTATCCAAGAGCGCATTAAGCTCCTAAATAAAGAAAATGTAGTAGAACCCATCCGCTTTTTCTTTACCGATAAACTAGAGTATAGCACTGACAATCTAAAAGCCTCCAAACTGGAAAAAGAGCCAACACAAAAAGTAATATCGACTGTAAAAGAAAGACTGCAAACATTAAATGAATTTAGTGATAAAAATTTAGAGATAATCATCAAGCCCCTGTTGGAACAAAGCAGTCTTAAGCCCGGACAATTCTATGGAGCTTTGCGCTGGGCGGTATCGGCCAGCGAAGTTTCTCCACCCATCTACTCAACCATGCGCGTACTGGGTAAAGAACGAGTAATTAATAGAATGCAAGATGCTTTAGCCGCTCTTAAAACTTTTTAGATTTGGCCCTAAACGATAAATGGCCCACCATAAATAGGCCATTTATCGTTTACAAGCAGTTATTTATTTTAGACTATTTTTAGCATATCTGCTATCGGTAATGGCATCACGAATAACTTTATAGGTCTGAATAATAAACGTAGGAGCAAAAGCTAAAGCAACAATCTGCCATATTTGTGCACCGTTTAACGGTTCAACCTGAAAAGCTCCCTGTAAAACAGGAACGAAGAGAGCACAGACTAACAAAGATACGCCGGCACCAAAAGCCATCCAACTGTATTTATTTGCTAAAATACCCAGCTTGAAGATAGAGCCTTTGCCACGGCAGTTAAAACCATGGAACAGTCTGGCTAAAGTAAGAGTAGCAAAAGCCATGGTCATAGCCATAGTCGCACTGTGTGCATAACCAATATAAAAAGCCCACATGACAAAAAAACCTATCGACAAACCCTGGACGCAGATAGCCGTTAGCAGATAACGATTTAAAATAGGTTCTTTAGAGTCCCGCGGTTTATCTTTTAATAAATTCTGGCGCGGACTTTCCATACCGATGGCAATAGCCGGCAGACTATCAGTCAGTAAATTGATAAACAAAAGCTGCACAGCAGCAAAAGGCATAGGCAATGCAACTACCGAAGCGTATAACACTCCTAAAATGGCAGCAAAATTGCCACTCAGTAAGAAGCGAACAGAATTTTTGATGTTATTGTAAATGTTGCGACCGTTAGCTACAGCTTTTACAATAGTAGCAAAATTATCGTCAGCCAAAATAACGGCGGCAGCATCCTTGGAAACAGCGGTGCCAGTCATACCCATAGCCACACCCACATCAGCCTTTTTTAAAGCTGGGGCATCATTTACACCATCGCCAGTCATAGCCACAATATTGCCGCGCTTTTGCCAAGCGTCAACTATACGAATTTTGTGTTCTGGAGAAACCCGAGCGTAAACAACAATATGAGCAATCTTTAAAGATAAATCTTCATCGCTCATTTGATTTAACTCGCAGCCATCTACAGCTATGTCCTCGTCGCGCATAATACCTATCTGACGGGCAATGGCAGTCGCTGTGGTTTTATGATCACCGGTAATCATCACTGTTTTGATACCGGCCAGCCTAGCTGCCTTTACTGATTCTATAGACTCCAAACGCGGGGGGTCCATTAGTGAAATTAAACCAATAAAAGTAAAATCCTGCTCGTCCTCCAAAGTTATCATATGTTCGTTTTTAAATGTTTTATAAGCAAAAGCCAGTACACGCAAGCCGTTTTGTGACAGTTTTTCGTTAATATTAAAGATCTCTCTTTTATCATCAGCGGTAAATTCTTTAACGATGCCAGCAATTTCAATATGTTTTACCAAAGGCAAAATGACATCTAAAGCGCCCTTGGTGTACATGGTATATTGACCGTTTATACAGTGTAAAGTGCTCATCATTTTACGGCCAGAGTCAAAAGCCAGTTCACTAAGACGCTGGTGTTTCCCCCGATGCTCTTCTTCATGCATACCCAATCTATGGCCCAAATTTACCAAAGCCACCTCAGTAGGATCACCTATATTTTGACCATTACGAACAGTAGCATCACTGGCCAATATAGCAGCATTTAAAAGTCGAGCATGTTGAGGATTTTGTGTTACCAAGTCATCACTGGACATCAGTATGCCATCAACGTAAGCCTGTTGGGTAACCATTTTATTTTGCGTAAGAGTACCGGTTTTGTCAGAGCAGATAACAGATACGGCACCCAAACTTTCCACTGCTTTAAGCTCTTTAATGATAGCATTAGCTTTAGCTATTTTTTGTGTACCTACTGCCAGCACAATAGTAACAATAGCACTTAAAGCTTCCGGTATGGCAGCTACCGCTAAAGCTACAGCAAAAAGCAGGGCATCAGTAAAACTGTAGTTTTGAATCATATTTAAAGCAAATATCAAAATACAGATGGCTATAATGACCATGGCCAACTTTTTGCCAAAATTATCCAAACTGATCTGTAGTGGCGTTTTCCTTTGCTGGGTTTGGTTCATCAGAAAAGCAATCTTACCTATTTCAGTGTGCATAGCAGTAGCTGTAACTGCCATATAGGCGCGCCCATAAGTAACCAATGAACCACTGTATACCATATTTTTGCGATCTCCAAGCGGCAAATCGCTTGCTTCTATAATATCTATAGTTTTGTCTATACTATGGCTTTCACCTGTAAGTGAGCTTTCATTAACCTGCAAAGAAAAATTCTCTATAATGCGCCCATCGGCTACTACCAAATCTCCTGCTTCCAACGACACAATATCACCTTTAACTATCTCTGCAGCAGCCATTTCAGTTTTGATGCCATCACGTATAACTTTGGCAGTAGGTGCCGATAAAGCTTTAAGACTTTCCAGAGACTTTTCGGCCTTAAAGTGCTGTACAGTGCCTAATATGGCATTTAATATAAGCACCGCCACAATAACAATACAACTTTCAATAGACTTGGAAACCGCTGAGATAGCAGCGGCTATTAATAATATAATGACCAATAAGTCTTTAAATTGCTCAAAAAATACTCGAATGACGCTTTTCTTTTCGCCTTCGGATAAAGTGTTGGGACCGTCTTGTTGCAAACGCTTAGCAGCTTCTTGAATACTCAAACCTTGTCGCCTGCCGGCCAGCTCATTAAGTGTATCTTGGGCACTTAAATTAAAAAAATCTTTTTTGTCAGACATTCTTGGACTCTTCTTAATTGTAGTATAAAAAAAGACCGTTAACATGGAAACAAACGCTCAAAAGCGTTTAAAACCACATTAAAAGTCTCGTTAACCAGTAAATGGCGCATAGAGCCGGGTCTAAAAAGACCGTGGTGACGACAGCTATGTTGAAAACTACTCCCTTTTAAAATAAAGGCCTGATTTTTCTATCTTTTTGAAGTATATACCGTTCAAATGTATTTTGCAAATACGAGCACAATCGATAAAATAACAAAAATCGCTGACTATACTAATACTATTGATCCCCCGATTAAATATTGCGCTAAGCCGCATAAGCTGTAGTCGGTGTATTGAAGAAAGATATTATTTTATACGGATTAAGCTGAACCGACTTCATGTGAGAGCGTATATTATGCTCTAAGTCATTTTCCGAGCGCGGCATGTAACGATTACCCACTCCGCGCTTTAAGTCACTGTTAAGGTATTCTCCGGGGTTGTACTCTGGTGTATACGGCGGCAAGTAAAATATCTCCAATCTCGGCTTATGCCTTTTAACCCAAGTGGTCGCTTTTTTACTATGATGCACGCGTAGATTATCTAAAACCAAGAATACTTTCTTTTCGGTGTCTTTTACTAAGCGGCTAAAGAAATCTATAAGCTTATCTGCATTCATATTGTCTTTGTACAGCATAAAGCGCATTTTGCCACTACTGGAAACTGCTGATAGCATATTGATTTTCATCTTAATTGACTCAGTTTTTAATACGGGAGTGCGCCCGATAGGCGCATATCCCTTAGCGTAATTAGCAGTGTTCTGTATGCCGGTTTCGTCACCGAAGAATATTTGGGCGTTTTCTCTCTTGGCTTGCTCTTTTATCCCAGGGAACTCCCGTTCTACCCAATCAACTATCTTTTTAGCATCCTGCTTGTAAGCTCGTTTTGCCGGACGTTGAACCGAGAATCCCCAACGCAAAAGATAATAACCCAAGGTGCTTAACGGCATTGACATCTTGTATGTCTGCTCAATGTACTCAGCTATGTTCTTACGCGTCCACATACAACCCTTTAGACGGAGTTGTTCCGGACTTTTGTCTATAATAACACCCCTAACGGCTCTTTCTTGTTCTATGGTTAAAACTCGGCTGCTGCCAAGTTTGCGTCCGCGCCTTTGAAGCTTAATCCCGGCAAAACCTTCATCTCTGAATTTCTTGATTGTTGACTCAACATGTCTTCGGCTTACATCCAATATTTGGGCGGTTTCCGCCCCTGTTTTACCTTGTTTTTTCAGCCTGACAATGTTTTTACGAATCTGAAACTGTTCTTTCGGGCTTAAATGTTTGGCATCCGTTCTTAATTCTTTTTCCATGTTATAAGTGTATCATTTTTTAATCTATTACGCAATATTTATTCGGTATGTCAATATAGCCGACAGTATGTTTATACCTTATTAATTCTTTTATAATCTTCACGCTGCACACAGTCAGTCACTGCTCTTTTACCTAAAGAGAACATACGCTCCAAAGCTTCCGGCCGGCCTTTTATGCCGTCTATGGTATTAAGATTAGAAGCTGTTTCCATACCGAAAAATTTTATATTGTGACTAATAAACCAAGTACTGATTTCCTCTTTGATGCAGTCAAATATATCGTTTCTATCGCGCCCGCCGGCAGCTAAAATATAACCTCGCCTTTCTTTAGGTGGATAAAGAGGATCGGTTGCCAATATGTATTTGCGCACCCAGTTACTCTGACCACGATCAATTAAAGTTTTAATTTGCGCCGGCACGCCGGCAAAGTAAATGGGAGAAGCTATGACGATAATATCGGCCCAAGCCAAATCTTCATTTACCATATTCATATCATCTTGCTTAACACATTCACCACTACTAAAACACTTATCGCAATGCTCACAGTAGTCTATTTTTATAGAACTGGCAGAAATTTGTTTAATGGCTGCTCCTTGTGACTCGGCACCTGCTAAAAAAGCTTTCAGCATAATAGCAGTATTGCCCCAGCGACGCGGAGAAGCAGCTATGCCCAAAACACAGATCAATTATCTATCCCTTTCTTCTAAAGCACACATGATACGTTCTTCTAGACTTTGCATATGAATCTCCTGTTCAGGTTGTAAATGATCATAGCCCAAAAGATGTAAAATGCCGTGGATAAGTAAGCGCCTAAGCTCTTCTGTCTGGCTAACCTCATATTCAACAGCCTGGCGCACCACCGCCGGTGCCGAGATAATAACATCACCTAAATGACGCATATCGTCTGGGACAACAAAACCGTCCTGGCATTCCATTTGGAAAGATATAACATCGGTGATTTTATCTATATAACGATACAGATAGTTTATCTCACGTATACGCTCATCGCTTACAATGGAAATACCCATTTCGCTTTCCCCAGCATCCGCTAAACATAAAATATTCTCAGCACTTTGATACAACCAGTCTTCACTGACCATATTTAAAATACTATCGTCTTCAATGGTTACATTAATTTCCATACCTATTTATCATATCATACTAACCACACTGCTTTAAACAGCAAATATGGCACTGTAGCGACTTATCAAACAGCAGTTGCCTTGTGAGAAAACAAATCTTTGTGTTATAGTATTAGCGCATCGTTTTGAAAGCAACGGGCTGCGGGGAGATCGCATAGAGGTCTAGTGCGGGCGCCTGCTAAGCGCTTATCCTGAGATTTCGGGATCGAGGGTTCGAATCCCTCTCTCTCCGCCATAAGAAAACCAACTATTTCAAAGTATGAGATGGTTTGGATTGGTACCATGAAGAGAATTTTGATCACTTTATCTATAATATCCATGATACTTGTTGGGTCTCTAGGAACTGTATCTTGTTCTTATACTAGTCTTGACGATTGTCCGCTTGATGTGACCTATGGAATATACAATGAGGGTAACGAAGTTTATTTGGCTTTGGATTTTACCAACACTGGTAAAAAGACAATAAAAAATATTGAAATCGTCTTTTATCATTCAGTCCTTTTAAACGATGGTAAGAGTCAGAGTGGTAGGACAGGAGAAAAAATATTCCATTATGGCGAACGACTTAAAGGTGGAGAAACTTACGAGTATTCTTATCTTGTTTTCAGAGATACCGCCGATTTATTCGCAGTTGAATTTTCAGGAGATCTGTATATAACATGGATTGATTATAGTCTATTTGGCGGTCAATGGGGAGAACCGACCTTAGGTAAACCAATGAACACAGAAAAAGCATTTCATGTTAATCTGGATTCAGTAATAAAAACGTAATTGTTTGAAAATAACTACATGTCCTGTAGCACAATTTATTCAGTTTTTTAACGTAAAATCCTCTAGTTTTGCTGCTAGAGGATTTTACGTTTTGAGGCTGGTTCAGCGTATACTAGTACTCTTCACGTGTGGTTAAGAACCGCTCTCTCCGCCATAAGAAAATCAACCCTTAAATTTAGCTTTAAAATAGGTATTTTTAGGGATTTTGTTTTTTGGACACACTATAGGACATATTTTTTAGACTGTGATATTTATGGCTGAAATAATTCCTTTCTGTGTATTGAGAAAAAATGAGCATAATTACAATGACAGTCTGATTTGCCGGCATTGTACAACTGGACCATCTGGTTTTTAAATTCTTCTGAGTAATCCCGTTTCTTTCGTCTTTCTAACATGGTTTGCTCCTTCTTCTGACAGACTATTGTACCTTATTAAATCTGCCCAATGAAGTATAGCCGGCCCAAGTTATATGAGCCTGCGATCTGTATCCGAGAGCACTGCGCAACTAAGGCGACTACTCCTGTCTCCATTGTTCTATTCTAAAATATGTTGGACTTACACAGAAGATTGACACCACTTGATATTAAGTGCCAAAATTGGAAACATTAATAAAATAAGGTGAATTTTTGCTCTCTTTCTATGAATGGACCATAGGCTGCCAAATGAACCGCGCTGAAAGCTTGCGTTTAAGTGCCCGTTTATTTGAAATGGGATACACACGTGCTTTTAGACCAGAGCAAGCCGATGTTATTTTATTAAACACTTGCGTAGTACGCCAAAACGCTGAAGACAAAGCAGTAAATAAACTGCAAAACCTCAAAGCTTTAAAGAAAAAATACCCGGAAAAAACCATTGCTCTCAGCGGTTGCTTAGTAGAAAGCGTAGAAACTACTAAAGAACGTTTCCCTTTTGTAGATGTAATATTTAAAGCTGGAGATTGGCCGCAGGACTGGCTTAAGAGCGTCTATCCATCCCTACCACTTAAAGCTAATATTTCAGAAGCAGTGACCATTATGCAAGGCTGCAACCAGTTCTGCACCTACTGTATCGTACCGTATCGCCGTGGCCGTGAACACTCGCGTACTATAGAAGATATAGAAAATGAAGTGCGTGTTCTGGTAGCGCGCGGTGCTTTGGAAATAGTACTCTTGGGACAGAATGTAGATGCTTACGGACAAAACTTAAAACCGCGGGTAACATTGGCTGATTTATTATGTAAATTAAATAAAATAGAAGGTTTAAAACGCCTGCGCTTTCTAACTAGCCACCCCAAAGACGTGGACGATAAATTGATAGCGACTATGGCCAGTCTTGACAAAGTATGCCATCAAATAAGTCTGCCATCACAAAGCGGTGACAATGAAATCTTACAAAAAATGCGTCGTGGCTATACTATAGAACAATACTGGACTGTTATCTGTAAACTAAAAGAAGCTATGCCCGATATAGCTCTATCCAACGATATTATTGTAGGATTCCCAGGTGAAAGTCTAAAAGCTTATCAAAACAGCTATGAACATATTCGAAATGGCCGTTTTGACACCGTGCATATTGCTGCTTATTCAACACGCAGCGGCACCATTGCCGCCCGCACTATGACAGATGATGTATTAACAAAAGAAAAAGAGCGCCGCTTAAAAGAATTGGAAAACTTACAGCAAAACATCTCTCAAGAAATTAATCAATCACTAGTGGACAGTACACAAGAAGTACTTTTCACTGAACTTAAAAATAATAAGTGGCAAGGACGCACCAAAAATGATAAACTAGTGTTTGTGAATTGTGACGGTAATCTTATCGGACAAACGCGTATGATACATATTACCTGGAGTGGCGCTTGGTCGCTTAGCGGTAAAATCGTTTAATAATCAGAGGTTAATTGTTATATGGGAACTCAAGGCTGGGCTATTCTTATAATGCTGGTGGTTTTTGCTTTGGCTTTTTATTTATTATTGATGCGCCCTCAGCAAAATCAACGCAAAAGGCAAGAAGAAATGATGTTGCAATTTAAACCCGGAGATAAAATTTTCAATACCAGCGGCATAATTGGCACTATAGTTAGTATAGACGAAATGACAGTAGTTGTAGAAACTGAAAACGGTGCTGAAATACGCATGCTTAAAGGTGGAATTGCCGGTTATGTAAATACCATTCCAGGTTTAGCAGAACCACAAGAAGACCAAGATAATGAATCTGCGCATATAGAAAGCGCCGATCAAGAAAATAAATAATTATCTGAAACAAAAAAGGAAAGAATATGAGTTCTCAAGAATTAGTACAAAAAGCTATTGGTTTGATGATGGAGGAAGAGATTCCTACCAAAGATCTTACTTCGGAAGTGCTTATACCAGCTAATATGGCTGGTCGTGCCAAAATCATCGCTAGGGATGAATGTATTTTGGCTGGTGGAGAGCTGGCGACTATGATTTATATGCGTCTTGACAGTAGCTTAGAGGTTGTGCCGGCCATTTCCGACGGCGAACGCGTTAAACTAGGTGACATCGTTTTGAACTTAAACGGTCGCGTACGTTCTATTTTGCAAGCCAAAGATATGGTATGTTCTCTTTACGGCCGTCTTTCCGGCATTGCTATGGAAGCTGAAAAATATGTTAAAGCCGTAGAAGGTACCGGCACTGAAATTATGGATACTCGTCTTACCGCTCCCGGCATGCGCATGCTGGATAAATATGCCGCCTATGCTGGTGGCTCTCACACTAACCCACCCACTCTTTCTTCGGCTTTTGTTATCACTAAAAATCATTATTTAGCTTTAAAAGCCAAAAACAAAGGCTTAAAAGAGGCTGTTAAAGAATGTCGTGACTTCTCGACTTCACCTATTAAAATCTATATTGAAGTAACTGATGTCACTATGGCCAATGACGCCATAGAAGCCAAGCCTGATTTTATTATTTTCAAAGATATGCTGGATCTACCAGAAATTGCCGCTTTACAAAAAATTATGCCAGAAACAATTAAGACCCAGTATTATGGCCCACTTAATCTAGAAACCGTGCGCGCTATTGCTAATACCGGCGTTAACCAAATCGCCGTGCCACAGATAACTACTGAGTTTAGACTGCAGAAATTTGATCTTTCTTTCTAAAAACAACCTATGATTTAAACCCCGCTCATAAAAAGCGGGGTTATCTTTACTATTAGCTAAAACATGGCAACAAGACATTTTTTATAACAACCAGCTATCTTTTCTATAAATTTTACGATATACTTTTAAGCACGGAGTAAAAATTGGAAAACGAAAATCTTGTCATCGACCGTGTTAAAAAAGGTGATAAAAGTGCTAGCGGCGAGCTTTACAATGCTTATTTCGACCACATATATCGTTACCTTTTCCTCAAGCTCAATGACCGCCAAGAAGCCGAAGATATGACTCAAAGCGTATTTATATTGGCTTTAAAAAACATCAATTCCTACCACGAACGCGATGGCGCTTGCTTTTCTTCTTGGCTCTACAGAATCGCACATAATCAGTATATTGATGCATTGCGCAAGAAAAATAAGGTTTATCACACTTCAATAGATGAAGCTTATGATTTATCCAGTAATGAAGTGTCGGCACAAGAAAAGATAGAGAGAAAAGAACAAGTTGCTCATATACTTAAAGCTTTTAAAAACTTAACCGACGCACAACAAGAGGTGGTAGCTTTACGTTTTGGCCGCGAGTTGTCTTTGGCGCAAACAGCACAGATTATGGGTAAAAGTGAAGGGGCAATAAAGGCTTTGCAACGTGCTGCTGTCAAGTCTTTACAAAAAAAGTCACATGAACAATAACTTACAAAACGCTAACGATATTGATCAAGCTTTTGAAGATTGTTTAGATATGCTAAACAACGGTGCTTCTTTGGAAGATTGCCTTAGCCTTTACCCGCAATATACCGACCAATTGTCGCCTATGCTAAAAACTGCCCGCCTAACACACGATGTTTACAACGAGATTAAGCCTTTAACTGGCAGCCAAACCCGTATTCAAGTGGCAGTCATGCAAGCTGTCTATCCGCAAAAAAATAATGCCGAAAGCTTTTTCAGAAAGATGTTTAGGACACCGGCTGTAGTTTTTTCAATTGTCGCTTTATTGATATTTATTGTAGGCGGCAGCGCCTTGGCTGCCATATCGCAAAACACCATGCCAGATAATGCACTCTACAGCATCAAGCGCACAAGTGAAAATATAGAGTTGTTCTTCAATTTCACAGATAACGGCAAAGCTAGTCAATCATATAAAATGGCTGAACGCCGAGCCGATGAACTAGTTTACGCCATAAGTCATAATGATGCCAAAGCCGCCACCGCCATCTTTAACGACTTCAAAAAATATTATTACATGCATATGTTATACACTACCGGTGTAAAACCGCAAACATTTGATTACTACAAAATTAATTCTCTAGTCTTAAATACAGCTATGAGGGATTATAATTTAAGGCTGTATTTAAAGCAAGCACTAGCTGTAGCTAATGTATATTTAAGTTTACAGCGTGACTACAACATGATAGACAGCGCTGCCTTTATCAGTATTACCCATGATTTGACAATTATTTTAGCAAATTAATGGAAGTCAATTCAGATAAAGCTTTCTTAGTATATCCTGAACTTCAAAAAGCAAAGAAAATAACAAAAAACCTTCTATGGTAAAATGAAAAACACCGTAGAAAGCTTTTATGTTATATTGACATGGTAAAAAGACAGCTACTATACTTAAAATAATTGCGCTTAACGAGGAATTGATTTTGAATAAAGAAATAAGAAAGGCGCAAAACATAGGCTTATGTTTTGGCGTTACCTGTGCTTTGCAGGCAGTACATGAATATGCTAAAGACCATAAGGTAATCGTTACCTGGGGTGATGTAGTGCACAACAGTCTAGTAATGGACGGCCTAAAGCAAATGGGCGTGCAAGTGGTGGCCGCTATTAATGATATTAAAAGCAGTCATATTATTATCCCCGCTCACGGTGTTTCTCCGAATATCATACAGGCTTTTAACGAGCGTCGTATCAATATAATAGATACTACATGCCCTTTTGTGTGCCGCGCCCAGAAAACTGCTTCGGCCTATGGTAAAAAAGGTTTTTTCACCATAGTTTACGGTGATAAAAATCACGCCGAGGTTAAAGGTATATTGGGTTGGTCCGGAGAACGCTCTCTGGCTACCAAAGATATAAGCGAATTAAAAAAGATACTTAATCTACCTCTAAAAATAGGACTGCTATCGCAAACTACTCAAAAACCCAGTGATTTTATCACTTTTTGCCAACAAGTAACCGAACTAGCCTATACTAAAGATAGTCGTATATACATCACCGATACTATATGCCATGATATACGCAAACGCCAACAAGCAGCTTCCGAACTGGCTCAATGGGCCGATATGGTGGTTGTTATAGGTTCGCCTAACTCGGCTAATACCCAAAACCTGCTGCAATTATGCTCTTCCATTACCCATGCCATACAAGTGGAAAAAGCCGCCGACTTAATTGCCGATATGGTAGCTGGTTACCAAAAAATAGGCGTGGCTGCCGGCGCTTCTACCGATGATGCTGCTATAAACGGTGTCTACGAAAAATTAAAGAGTTTTTAGCCTTGTTTTTGCTTACCTAAAAATAGTAATATTGAGTGATATTTAACTCTAAACAGAGAGAAATTATGTATGATCCTACACAAATTGAGAAAAAATGGCAGGCACAATGGGAGCAAGACGCTCTCTATCTTGTAAATGACGATGATGCTTCCCCAAAATGGTATTCGCTGACCATGTTTCCTTATACCTCAGGTGATTTACATATCGGTCATTGGTATGCCGAAGCTCCGGCTGATACTTACGCCAGGTATAAGCGCATGTGCGGATATAATGTATTGCGCCCTATCGGTTTTGATGCCTTTGGTTTACCTGCTGAAAATGCTGCTATCAAACGCGGTATCCATCCCCGTGAGTGGACACTTGGTAATATAGCTAACATGACACGTCAATTAAAAAGCATGGGTTCTTGTTATGACTGGAACCGTGAAGTAGTGACTTGTTTATCTGATTATTACCGATGGACACAATGGTTTTTCTTAAAACTATTTAAAGAAAATTTGGCTTATCGTAAAAAGGCTCCGGTCAACTGGTGTCCATCCTGCCAAGCAGTGCTGGCCAACGAACAGGTAGAAGATGGTAAATGCTGGAGATGCGAAAGCCAAGTGATACAAAAAGATTTAGAGCAATGGTTTTTCGGCATTACTAAATACGCCGCTGAACTGGCTAATCATGAAGGTATTGACTGGCCGGAAAAAATAAAAATAATGCAAAGAAACTGGGTGGGCCGCTCAGAGGGAGCCGATATATCCTTTCTCTTGGAAAAACCTGCTAAAGAATATGATAGCATAAAAATATTTACCACCCGCCCCGATACTGCTTACGGTGTAACTTTTATGACCATAGCTCCCGAGCATCCCATGGTAGAATATATTACAACTCCTGAACAAAAAGAAGAGGTAACTGCCTATCAACAAAGAAGCCGCGAAAAAAATGACATTGAGCGTCTTTCTACCGAAAAAGAAAAAGATGGCGTATTTACTGGTGCTTATTGTTACAACCCTTTAAACGATGACAAAATACCGGTATATATTGGTGATTATGTATTGATTAGTTATGGTACCGGTGCCGTAATGGCTGTACCGGCCCATGATACTCGTGATTTTGCTTTTGCCAAAAAATATAATTTACCTATCAAAGTAGTGATTGCTTCCCCCAACTATAACGGAGAAGAACTGTCGCAAGCTTATATTGAATCCGGCTCTTTAATTAACTCTGGCCGTTTTGATAGTATGAACAGTGAAGAAGCTAAAAAAGCCATTGCCGAATATTTGACCGTGCTCGGTAAAGGCGGTCCTTCTGTAAATTATAAATTGCGCGACTGGCTTATTTCTCGGCAGCGCTATTGGGGAGCACCTATTCCCATCGTATATTGCAATAGTTGCGGCTTAGTACCTGTTAACGAAGAAGAGCTGCCGGTATTATTACCAGAAAAAGCTGAGTTCAAACTGACCGGAGAAAACCCGTTAAAATACAATGAAGAATTTGTAAATACTACCTGCCCCAAATGCAATCGGCTAGCCAAACGCGAAACCGACACGATGGATACTTTTATGTGTTCATCGTGGTATTTTATGCGCTACACTAGTCCCCACTCACCAGACGCTCCGTTTTATAAAGAAAATGTAGAGAAATGGATGCCGGTAGATCTTTATACAGGTGGTGCCGAACATGCTGTAATGCATCTTTTCTATGCACGCTTTTTGACCAAAGCCTTACGCGATATGGGTTATGTTAATTTTAGCGAACCTTTCAGCCGCTTATTTAACCAAGGACTGATTTTAGCTCAAGGTGGCGGCAAAATGAGTAAGTCTAAAGGCAATACCGTCACCCCTGATGATCTCGTAATTAGAGTTGGCGCCGATGCCGTACGAGCTTTTTTGATGTTTATCGGCCCATGGGACCAAGGCGGCGAGTGGAACGATGCTGGATTAAACGGTATAAGCAGATGGCTACAGCGCATATGGAGCTTGGTCATTGAAAACTATCAAGAACAGACATTAAATGAGAAGGACACACGTGACTTTGTACGCGCAATGCACCGCACTATTGCTAAAGTGGGTGATGATCTAGAAAAATTGCGTTTTAACACTATGCTGGCTACGCTGATGGAATATTCGAATTATCTAAACAAAGTAAAAACTGCCGGCAGTGTGCCCTATTTTATTTGGCAAGAAGCTATGAAAAATTTGATATTGATGCTAGCACCATCCACTCCGCATATTACTGAGGAAATGTGGCAGATTAAGGGCCAACTTTACTCGGTGCACCAACAGGCTTTCCCACAATATGATGCTGAATTAGCTACCGAAGAGGAAATCACTTTGGTGGTGCAAATAAACGGCAGAGTACGCGATAAAATTAACGCTCCTATTGGTCTTACCGCTCAGCAAGCCGAAGATCTAGCACGTAGTAGTGAAAAAATCTTAAGTTTTACCGAGGGACGCCAAATAGAAAAAGTCATCTATGTTGCAGGACGGCTTTTAAATATTGTGGTAAAATAGTAGGAAAAGGGCTTGTTCTACAATAAAGTTGGGCTCTTTTTAAATAACATTCTTTATAGTTAGAGAACTAAAATGAAAATAGCTTTTATCGGCTGCGGCAATATGGGCAAAGCTATCATCAGCGGTTTAAAAAACAATCGCACTAATATCCCTTTTGAATTTACCATCAGTGCTTTTGATCCTCTGCAAGAGGAACTTAAAGTTTTTGCTAAAGAATACGGCATAGAAGCTACTACCACTAATCTGCAGGCCATAGACAATGCCGACATCATAGTACTAGCTGTAAAACCGCAAAGCATAGAACAGGTATTACCTCCTTTAAAGGGGCATATTAAAAACTTAGCATTAATTGTAAGTATCTGCGCCGGTGTACCTATCAAGAAAATCCAGAATTTGAGCGGACACCAAGCCATAGTACGTGCCATGCCCAATACACCGGCGCAGATAGGACAAAGCAACACCGTATGGACTTCTAGTTCCATAAATAATGAACAAGAAATGTGGGCTTTAAATGTATTAAAGGCCATCGGTATTAGTCATTTTGTAGGTAGCGAAGATAATATAGATAAAGCCACGGCTATTTCTGGTAGCGGTCCGGCTTATGTTTTTTATTTTACCGAATGTTTGGTTAAAGCAGCTTTGGAGTTGGGTTTTGACGAAGAAATGGCCACAACTCTAGCCATCAATACTGTAGCTGGTGCCGCCAGTTATGCACAAAACAGTACGCTGGAACTGTCTAAACTGCGTGAAAACGTTACCAGTAAAGGCGGTACTACCGAAGCAGCTTTAAAAATATTTGACGAACAAGGCTTAGAAAGTATTACTATAGAAGCAGCTAAAGCCGCTTATCGCCGTGCCCGGGAATTGAGTGTTATTTAGGAGTAATTTCTATCATGGCTGATTTTTTTCGTATTCTAATCGACATGATACGCATATTGCTGCAAATATATGCTTTTATAATTGTAGCTAGAGTTTTTGTTTCTTATTTTGTATCCAAACAAAACGCTTCTACAGCTTTTATTTACCGTATTACCGAGCCACCTTTAAAGCTTTTCCGTAAGCTTTTGCCTTATAATAAAAGAGGTATAGACTGGTCTCCTTTGCTGGTACTTATAGCTATAGTTATCGCATCTCTTTTACTGTATTCTCTGAAAAATGCTATAAGCTAGAAACAAGACTAAATAAAATAAATATGTTAATATAAGCAAAAGAAAGGGATAAAGTTGAGCTGGCTTGATATTGTTATAATCATTATATTGGCTCTGTCAGCTTTAGGCGGTTTACGCAAAGGCCTAATTCAAATGGTCTTTACACTAGCCGGCGTATCGTTGGGAATTTTTCTGGCCGGCCGTTTTTATGAAACGGCCGCTGGTTGGTTGACTTTTATTACGAATACAGACTTAGCCAACGTAGTAGCTTTTATATTGATTCTGCTGGTAGTGCTGGTGGTCTGCCTTATAATAGCGCACTTTTTGGCCAAACTAGCCAACATCACTCTTATGGGCGTAATTAACCGCCTGGGCGGTGCTTTATTCGGAATTTTCCTAGCCAGTATTATTATAGCGGCTATTTTGGCTATAATTACTAAATATACACCTTGGGATGTAGTAGTCAACTCCTTTATAGCTAAATTATTATTAGGCTATTTCCCGCTGGTTTTGGGACTTTTACCGAAAAGCTTTCAAAGTATTAAAGATTTTTTCACCACACCGATTATAACCTAAAATTCTATATCATAAAACAACCGCCGATTATAAAAATCGGCGGTTGTTTTATGATATTCTTAGTGTAATTTATTCGTCTTCTATACGAGCCTTTTTGGCACGCAACTCTTCTTCGGTTTCTTTGTGCTCGGGATCTAGGACACAACAGTCTACCGGGCAAATCTCCACACAATGAGGCACATCGGCAGTATCAATGCACTCTATGCAACGGGCGGGGTCAACAACATAGATAATTTCTTCTTCAGTTATAGCATTCGTCGGGCATTCGGCAACACAAGCATCACAATTAATACATTCCTCGGTAATTTTATAAGCCATTTTTGTTTTTTAAAAACCTCCAAAGACAACGGTTTTTAGCCGTTAAAGTCCGTTAGTTAAAATAATATTAGCGATATTTTTTACAAAAAGCAAATTAATCGCCCGTTTTATTTATTAAAGCCATACTTACGCAAAATGGCACCAACTGACTAATATCGGCCCCTAATTTATAAACTTCCTTTAATAAGCTGGAAGAAAGAAATTGAAAAGCCGGAGAAGACATAAAACATACCATTTCCAAATCTTCATCCAAACGCTTATTCATCATAGCCATATTAAATTCATGTTCAAAATCACCACCGAAACGTAGACCGCGTACTATAACTTGGGCTCCTACTTCACGAGCAAACTCTACTGTCAATCCGCTATATTTTTGCACAGTGACATTGGTCAGATCTTTTAAAGCCTCTTTAGCTAAAGCTACACGTTCGTCAGTACTAAAAAGTACCTTTTTATCCGGTTTTTCATAAACACCAATCACTATTTGGCTAAAGACGCGGGAGGCACGCCTAGCTACATCTACATGTCCACAGGTAATGGGGTCAAAAGTGCCGGGATAAGCTGCAATAGTCATTTAATTTTCTTCCACCTTTTTATAAATTGAAATCAGGCTATCGCCGTGACGGGTATGTTTTACTTGTTTAAAAGGCCCGTATTGATTGCTTAAATTTTGGCGTACGGAGTGATTAACTACCAAAATAGTATCGTCTTTTACTAAATGCGAAGATAGAAGTCTGTTTAAAAACTCATCTAATTCTTCTTTGCGATAAGGCGGATCCATCACTATCACGTCAAAGGGTTCTTTTAAAATGTTAAAAGCTTTTTCCACTCGTACACTAAGTACTTGAGCACGATTTTCTACGCCGGCATTTTGCAAGTTTTCTTTAATAACGCCACAAGTAGGACCGTTGAGTTCCACAAAAGTAGCATGAGCAAAACCGCGTGAAATAGCCTCTAAACCCAAAGCTCCCGAACCAGCAAACAAATCCAACACTTGACCCATAGACGGGTCAAGATGTTCTAACATAGAAAACATGGCACCGCGTACCAGCTCAGTAGCCGGCCTAGTAGACAGGCGTTTAGGAGTTTTAATATTGAAGCCTTTTAGACTGCCGCTGATAATGCGCAAAATTTACTCCCTAATCTTTTAAGAACAATGATAAAGCCGTTATCTATTATATAACTGCTACGCCGTTAAATAAAAGCTGTAATATATCTAAAATACCCTAATGAAATTGGCATATGCCCATAAAAAAGGTTAAAACCGACTCTTTTTACTCCCAAAAACCTTTTTTAGCTTTAATGGTAATTTGATAAATGTCTTTTAAGTTGCTATCCTATTATACAGGATGGTATGTTCCCACAAGGCCATAGCCTATGGTATATTATGGGGAATTTGTGTATAATCCAACATTTAGGAGGGTTACGGCATTATGATCCAATCAATCACGAGGAGGGATTTCCTGAAAGTCAGCGGTGGTTTCACTGGCTTGTTTGCCACAGCCGGCCTTCTCGCCAACACTTCGGAACTTTCCGATTTGCGTATGGTAGATCGACGCCCCAAATGGAACAAGGAAACCAAAACTATTTGTCCTTTTGATTCATGCAATTGCGGACAAATTTGCTATACTGACGATAAAGGTAATTTGGTAAACATTGAGGGCGATCCGGATAACCCACTGAATAGAGGTGCCGCTTGTGCCAAGGGCGCCAGCCTTATTGAAGTACACAACGGTTCTGATTTTGGAACGATAAACTCTAATCGTGTACAAAAAGTTAAATATCGTGCCAGCGGTGCTGCCGACTGGACCGAGCTTAGCTTTGATGACGCTATCAATAAAATCTCCGATAAGATAAAAGCTACCAGAGATGCTGGTTTTACTACTACTGATAGTAGTGGTAATACTGTTAACAGATGTGAATCTATCGCCTGCTTTGGCGGTGCTACACTCTTCAATGAAGAATGTCATATGATATCCAAGGCCATGCGCGCTTTAGGTTTGGTATTTATGGACAGCCAAGACAGATACGACAGTGCTGCTGCCGATTTTGCTGTTTGGGCAGCTTTGGGCAACTACGGCTCTTCCAACAATTGGACCGATATCGCCAATACCAATTGCATCTTGGTTTTTGGCGCTTCGCCAATGGAGTCCTATCCGGCTTGCGTCTCTTATATTACCCATGCTACCGAGCAATGTAATGCCGCTCTTATATGTGTAGACCCGCGTTTTTCACGCACAGCTGCCAAGGCTGATGTTTACGTACCTATGAGAAACGGTGCTGATTTGGTATTTTTGGGTGGTTTGATACGTTATATTTTAAACCATATTGAAGAAACTCCAGAGGCTTTTAATATGGAGTATTTAATTAATTACACTAACATTGCAGCACTAGTCAGCTCCGATTATAAAGGTCCGGATGATCTTGACGGCCTATTCAGCGGTTACAACAGTATCACTAAAACTTATAATAAATCTACTTGGTCTTTCCAGACCGATAGTTCCGGTAATATCTTAAAAGACACCTCATTGCAAAATTCCGACTGTGTTTTTCAAATTATGAAAAAACACTACAGCAGATACTCAGTACAAGTGGTTAATGAGACTACCGGTGCCGACCCCTCTTTGATAAACGAAACTTATGCTTTGTTTACTGCTACTGGCACATCAGACAAAAGCGGTACTATTATTCACTCCATGGGCGCTACTCAACACACTGTGGGAGCTCAGATTATTCACGCTTTCTCTATTATCCAATTGCTTTTGGGCAATATGGGTATGGCCGGCGGCGGTATACATACTATACGCGGTGAGGGCAACTCTCAAGGCTCTTCCGACTTTGGTTTAAGTGTTGACTATTTGCCTGGTTATCTCAAAACCCCGATAGCTACCGATAGTAACATAGACACTTATATTGCCCGTACAGCCAACGTTGCAGAAGCAGCCACTAAAAAAGCGGCTTTAATATCCTTACTTAAGTCTTGGTTCGGCAATAAAGCTGCGGCCAATAATGATTTTGCTTTCAACTATCTGCCCAAGATGGATCCAGATAAAAATTATACTGCTGTTAATGTTTTCGAATATATGGCTCAAGATAACAGCGTCCAAGGTGCTTTGGTCTTTGGTCAAAACCTAGCGGTTTCCTCTATGCACCAAAAATATGTTTTCGCCGGTCTGGATAAGCTTGATTGGCTGGTAGTAGCCGATAAATGGGAAAATGAAACCGCATCTTTTTGGAAACGGCCTGGTGCTCCCTATGCAAATATTAAAACAGAAGTTTTCTTAATTCCCACTGCTGCCTCTATGGAAAAAGATGGCTCCACTACTAACAGCGCCCGCCTTATACAGTGGTCTTATAAAGCTGTTGATGCTCCTGGCGATGCTAAGAGCGAATTTGACATCATTAAAGCTTTAGTGGGCCAGATTAAGTCTAGATACAGCGGCAGTGCTAATGCTGCTGCCATTAACGACTTAACATGGAATTACACCAATACTCAGGCTGCTTTAGCCGAAATTAACGGAACAGCTGGCACCAGCCAACTCACTCGTCCCTCACAGCTGCGTGAGGATGGCTCTACAGCTTGCGGAAACTATCAATATATCGGTGTTTATGTAGGTTCTGCCGGTTTAGATACTTTTGAACAGGACAATATCGGCATGTTCCCCAGTGGTTACGTTGGTAATCGCGCTACCCGCACTTATACTAAAGACGTAGCTAGCAATGGTGCTAGCAGTTCTTTGGGTCTATATTCTTACTACGGCTATGCTTGGCCGCAAAATCAACGCATTTTAAACAACCGAGCTTCGGTCAACTTAAGCGGCCGTCCTTTTAACAGTAAAAAAGCTGTTATAAGTTATGAAAACGATACTTGGGTGGGCGATAAAACCACTACCGGTGCTCCTGCTGAAGAAAGCGGCATATTACCTTTTGTTAATATGTCAGATGGTGTAGCACAAACTTATTGTACTAATTTTGCCGATGGACCGTTGCCAGAACATTACGAGCCTTGGGAAACTCCCTTAACAACTAACCCCCTTTCTAAACAGCTAAACAATCCTTTACTGTTTGATCTTAAAGGCAATAAAAATCCCAAAGGTTCTTTTAATTCTTATCCGATAGTAGCCACTACTTGCCGCACGACCGAGCACAGTATGGACGGTCAGAGCACCCGCAATATGAACTGGCTGGTAGAGATGATGCCCGAAGCTTTTGTGGAAATATCTAAAGAATTGGCTGCCAGTTTAAATGTAGACAGCGGCGATATGGTAAGAATTACTTCTGCCCGCAACTCAATAACCGTGCGAGCCATGGTTACCGCCCGCTTAAAACCAATGACCATCTCGGGTCTTGCTACTAAACTAAACATCGTATCTTTGCCTTGGCACTGGGGATTTATGGGAAAAGCTACCGGCGGCAGTGCTGCTTCGTTAGCTCCGGCTGTAGCTGATGCCAATGGTTATACTCCTGAATATAAAGCCTTCCTGGTTAAAATAGAGAAGGTGGTATAAAGATGACCGCTATTAAGAATTTTTTAAACAAAATTAATAACTCCGGTGCCAAAAATATCCCGCTTTTTACCAAATGGAGTATTTTACAGACTATTTTGGCCGGCGGGGCTTTAGTGGTTATTATTCTTAAGCTGTGTAGCGGCTTAGAGTTAGTTACTAATTTGAACGATGAATGGCCTTGGGGTTTGTGGGTAGCCTTTGACGTAGGTATTTTAATTGCCACAGCAGCCGCTGGCTTTACTTTGGCAGCTATTGTTTATGTATTCCAAATAGAAAAATTTAAGCCGCTAGTACGGCCGGCAATTTTGATAGGCACCCTTTTCTACACCATTGCCGCTATTGGTATTGCTGTAGACTTGGGTCGCTCATGGCTGATTGTTCACCCCTTATGGAAATGGAACCACGAATCCATCATGTTTGAGGTGGGTTGGTGCGTGATGTGTTATTTGACGGTATTGTATTTGGAGTTCTCACATAATCTTTTTGAGAGATTTCATCTTAAATTTGCCGAGAAAGTTCATCATGCCGTCTTTATCCCACTGGTTTTTGCTGGTATATGCTTTTCTTTCTTGCATCAGTCTTCTTTGGGTGCTCTTTTTCTCATCGCCCCTCAACAGCAGCCGTTATGGCATGATCCGGAATCAGGCTATATGTTCTTTGTCTCGGCTATTGCCTTGGGCCTAGCAGTACTGACAATATTCAGTGTGGTTACAGCCAAGGCATGGAAAATGACGCTACGGATGGATATATTACCCAAGATCGGACTGATAGCAGCCTGGGTGCTGCTTGGTTATCTGGCATTCCGTTTCTTTGGTCTTATCCATACCGGTAATATTTCGGCTTTTGCATTTGACGAATTTGGCTTAATGTTCTTTATAGAAATAGGCATAGGCATGATATTACCCATGATCTTGCTGTTCATGCCCAAAATTCGCAAAAATCTTACCGGTTTGTTAACAGCTTCCGGCTTTATTGTGCTGGGCATAGCTGTCAACCGCTTTATGACTCTTATTGTTTCACACGCCGGGTGGCGACATGCCCCTTATTTCCCGTCCGGTACCGAACTTTTATTTACTTTAGGTCTTATTTGCGGTGCAATGCTAGTCTATCGCATTGCAGCTAAATACCTGCCTCTTTATACAGAACACTATAATGGTATTCCTAACGCTACCCAAGAAAATCATCCCGAAGTAGTTTACGAAACTAAGTAATGCAACAGCGTATTGATAAAGCTACCGCTACTCTTAGGAGCTGGGTACAACAAAATAGCGCCTTCAAAGAAGCGGCCGATCTTTATCAAGATATATTTGTAATTACAGAGCAGGCTTTATCTAAAATAAAGCCTGCTCTAGTTTTTTCGGCAGAGCTTGTGGCACAAACACTTAATAAGCAAATGCCCATATTGGCATCCAACCAATCCTTTCCCATAGACCCCAAAGATTTTAGAGATATAACCACGCAAATAGGAGAGGCTTTTAGTAGAGCCTCTCAAAAAGAATTCCCTTATCAAAAACTTTTGGCTTTGCCGCAGTTTAGTGATGAGAATCTAGCCAATTTACTGCCTTTGTTGCTGCAAAATCAAACCGATTTTATAGTCGATTTTGCCCAAAACAGCAGTTACAATCTGGAGGCTGTTTATCTTTATGTACAAAGCATTATAACGCCCTTCGTAACAGCTACAGCCAAACCTTACTACCAGTCAATACTACAAAAAGGTCATGGTAACGTTTGTCCATTTTGTGGCAGTGCTGCCCGCTACGCCGTGCTTACCAAAAAAAATGGCGGCCGGGAGCTGTTTTGCGCTTTATGCCACAGCCGCTGGAGCACTTTGCGCATTACTTGTTGCTACTGCGGCAATAGTGATGCCCAAACGCAAAGCATCTTTTATCTTCACAACGATGCCGGTCGTCGCGCCGATGTATGTTTTAAGTGCCGTCGTTATATTAAAACCAGTAATGAGCGACTCCTAGGCTATGAAGTCATACCGGAAATAGAAGACGTAATTACCATGGAGCTTGATGCTATAGCTACGAAAGAAGGTCTTAGTAAAGAAGGCTAATAATTCACGAGTCTGCTAAGAAGACTTTTTATTTGCTAACTTGGTTGACCATTTTTACAGTTATTACTATAATTTAGTAACCGGTAGTCACATAGGCTCATTTGTGGCAGCTTTTTTATTATTCTTACAAAACTAAGAGAAGTGCAAAAAAACTATGTTTAAAAATTTCGGGAATTTTGTTATTAAATTCCGTGTACCTATCATTATTTTTTGGATTGTTTTGGTGGCAGCATCGATACTTTTTGCTCCTTCTCTCAGTCAAGGAAAAAATGCCGGACAAAACGAAAGCATATTCTTACCTCCCGACAGTGAATCGGTAACGGCTACCAGATTAATTAACGAATATTTCCCATCCAATGAAGAAAGCAAAACTGATAGCTTAACTATTATTTTATTCAATGAAAAAGGCTTGAGCGATGCAAATATAGTTGTTGCTCAAAGTTTTTATGATTGGCTTATTGGTTCCGGCCCACAGGTAATAGTCTCAATTCAATCTATTTTTAACAATCCAGCTTTAAAAGACCGTTTGTTATCGCCGGACGGCACCACTATGTTAATGAATATTTACCTGGACAATTCCAGTAAAGAGGCCGTTGATCAAGC
>WRFJ01000002.1 GCA_009778865.1 Chloroflexota bacterium
CAGCAAAATTGTATATATAATATTTATATGATTTTTATATGTATTACACGTTTAAAAATGCTATTGAAATCGTGTAGGTGGCGTGTTATAGTTTGGTTAGGGAGGTTCTTGAAATTACGGCATTAGTGTGGATGTTAAAGTATAAATGTTCACAAAATTATCCGTTTATTTCTTATTATTACAAAATAATAAAATTAAAGGAGGCAGTTTATGAAAACTGCATTTAAGCGAGTTGGCATGACTCTAGCGTCTATGTCGATATTAGTATCAATGTTCAGTGGAGTAGTTATTGCCCAACCTGAAATTAAAGAACTTCAAAACGAGAGACTTTACGCCCAAGTTGCCTTAGCAATGCAACTCTCTGAAGACCCAGTAGGCACTTTCTATACTTTCACACCTACTGAGCAAGAACAAGTTAGAGAGGCCATGCGTTTTCATTATGCAAATATGCAAGCTATAGTTGAAAATGGCGGTACTGACGAAGATTTTGACACAGGGTTACAAGCTTATATTGTAACTATACCTGATTCTCTTGCTTACATAATAGGGATTGATTTTACTTATACTTGGCATGAATCATCTGAGGGATATAACTATGACTCAGAATGCGTTTTAAATCATCAGGACCATGATGACGATGACGAGGATGGTAACTACACTAAAAGAGCCTTGGTAGAGACGCAAGATGATAGTGTATATGCCCTAAACGCATTAGCTACTAGGTTAAAGCCTGCAGATGCTACTTGCCCTGATGATTATCCGTGCTGGATGTCTAGATGGTATGAGCACACATGCTATGGTTCTGTTAACGGCCAAAAACATTGGACTATGTATGCGGCAATAACTGCACAACACAATGCTAACCACATCGATTGGACTGTTGGATGGCAGACTACATACAAATGGACTTACAATGGTTGGTATGCGAAATCAGGAACTTGGACACAAACGTTAAGTAAGTCGTATGTTGATTTCACTTATTATAGTCTACTGTTTGGTGCTACCAATCTCACAAATTGCGAATTTAGTAATGGTTGGTTTACTATAGAACTGAGTCAAATTGCTGTAACTATCTCTATGGATGCAAGCGGAGAATGCTATATTACGTGGGTAGATGCTACAATCTCAGTTAATTGGTTACCGGGGATTACTTTTATTTTATCTACAATTGCTCTTGGTATTTCTATAGCTAGTGGTAATATTCCCGGTATAATAATCTCTGGTTATTTTTTTATAGACTCTTTAATTAAGTTGAACTAGAACAAACATGTTGAAGAATTGGTGGAAAAAGAATGGCACACCATCAAGTATAGTTTTAGCAATTTTATTGGTTTGTATTATAATAATAAGAGACTACTGTGGGTAGTAGATACTTAAACGTTATTAATATCCCGACTTGATTATTTAGGTGCGCTTTTTGAACTTAAGCCACTATACTTTCCACTTATACCACCTAAAACCACAGAGTTTTAAGCCCCCAGATTCAAAATCTGGGGGCTTCTTATCCCTAGCTATCCGCATTTCCCGAACTTGGGTACGAGAGGGGTTATTGTGCCAATCTTTGCTTTCCGGCTCTCTCTGAATTGGTTAAGGGGATTAAGTCTCGGCAGAAGCCGTTAAACTCAGTAAGTTATGCATATGCTATCAAAACTCACTAAACAAATCCAGACGTAGACCCATATTTTGTTTTTAGATATAAAACCCATTGGCACCACTAGTGGTGTTATGGTAATATATATCAGGATAGATAAATGAAAATTACCTTAAAGAAACAAGCCAAAAAAATACCTAGAAAAAGTCTCCATCAATATCTATGAAAAACTAGTTAAAGGCATTGAAGATATCCGAATTATGCGAGGTGATATCAAGAGACTGGCTGATGGTAGCAATAGATATAAGATATACCATTATAGGATCATCTTTAATATTGACTGGCAGAATAAAGAGATTACCATCACTAAAATAGACACTAGGGGCAACATTAAATACTAAGGAGCTAAAAATGAATACCGAAGAATTCCGCAGAAGATGGGAAGCTCTCCAAGTCAAAGAGCCGGACGAGTGGGATAAAAAAATGCTCGCCGAGATAGAAGCCGAAAAAGACGATCCTGTTTATCCTCTTGAAGAGGTTTTGGCTAATATCAAGAGTAGGGACAGAAGAATTACTCTACGCCTTCCTAAAACCTTACACGAGGATCTTGTAAAAACAGCTGCCGCCGAAGGGGTTAGTATGAACCAATATCTTTTGCATACTATCAGCACCGGCCGAGCTGTTGAGCGTATGGCTCGTTAATAAAAACCCCAGCAACCTTGCTCGGCCCATTCCTCTATTAATTCTAGGTTAGGCAGAACAACACTGTCATACTTTGACACACTGCCCTCCCGTGAAAAAAGCTGCCTTATTTAGACAGCTTTTTTCCTTTTTTATCCCAAGCTGCTTACATTATGGGAGCTACTCTGAAATTGCTTTCAGTTATTCCCTCAGGAGCCTATAACTCTTTAAACTATTTTTTAAGTTTTTTCATTGATGGAATAAAGAATGCAAGTATCGTAAGTAAAACTCCAACAATCGCGGTTATAGTGAACGCTATGGCTTGGTTACCCCATGCACCTTTACCAGAAATGATTGAGATAAGACCTTCACCCATATATCGTTGCGGTGCCCAAGGTGCAATAAAATGTTGCCAAAAACCCGGCAATGTTTCAACTGGCAAAATCATTCCTGTAAACATACCGCAAAGCATAGTTGTTGCAACTACAACTATACCGACCGGTCTGGCAATATTAAAAGCTCCAACAAATAGCGCCATGATACTGAAACTTGCGACCCACAAAAACAGCATAATTTCGCCAAATGGAATAGACAAACCACCTATTACGGCCACCAATGGTGCCGCTATTGACACAAGCAATGATAAGACAACAATATATCCAAGTTGTATACCGTAAGCCATTAATCGTGTTTTTTGGTCGGCATTTTTTGCAGGTTTGAATAAAATGGAAAGTAAAATTGAGCAAATCATTGTCATCATAACTGCAGGCATAATCAATATCGCGCCAGTAGTCCCGCCCATGATCGCTCCCATTGGTGAACTTAGCATCGGGTACATCATAAACGAGAAACCGCAGCATAAGACGATTACTGCAACAGCCGGTAAGGCATATTTCTTTTTACCAAGTTTATCAAGCATTGTTATATACTCCTTTTAATATATGGCGTTGATTTATCGACACGTGTATAATATAACCCATCACCTATTTTATAGACAAGCAAAACACCAGGAATCTAGATATTATTATAATACTTTTTTGTATCCCAAGACTGCTTATTTAATATTTACTATTTGCAGAGTCTTGCGGTCGGCGGCTAACAGTTTAATGATAGTAGATAGCCGCGGGTCGCGCTGCCAGCTTCCATGAATGAAATTATAACTTGCCTAACGCCGCTGTTTTTGGCCAGTTCATATTGGCTTAAACCAGCTTTTTTCCTAGTCTCTATAATTTGACCAATAAGAGCCACCCTGATGTTGCTTTCGATTATTTCACTGGGGAGTATATAGCTCTTCTCTTAAGTCTTGCCATTCACAAGCCACCGGGCTTATTTGGGTGTTTAATTTACTCATAGTCTTTTATCCTCTCTTTGTAACCGGCCAGATTAAGTAAGGCTCTTTCTATTTCTCTTTTTTTGGTGTCTAGTTTATCTTACCATGACCAGTTTAATTTACGTATCAATAAGCTCTCTTTCATAAATAGTTATTTCCACTAAACTTACCATCGGTAAATCCGCACAGCGCTTTAAAAGCTTTCTAGCCTCTTCTATATCGGCGTAGACACTGGCTTTAGGCAGAGCCAATATTTTAACATCTTGCTCATCTTTAATATATCCACTTTGGCATTTTACACAATATAGAATCATTTTATTGTTGAATTCTTATCCAATCGTTTAATTTTTTTGCAGCCAGGCCGCTGCTGATAATGTCATAAGCTCTTTTAAAAGCCTGCTGCACATTTGGCTGGTGACCGGCTAAATAAATAGCCAGGGCGGCGTTTAGACATACTATATCGGTGCGAGCCTGATCTTCCTGGGCGTTTAAAAGCCTAAGCATACGACTAGCCTCCGCAGATTTACTGGCACCCATAGCTAAATCGCCGGCTTTAGTTCTTTTTAAGCCAAAATCCTCAGGAGCAAATGTGTAATGTAATACACGACCATCTTCCTGCAGCTCGCATATATATGTTAAACCCATAGTAGAAGCTTCATCCAGCCCGCGGCCGTGCTCATCTTCTCCATATACTACCAACGCCCGTTTGTAACCTATATGTCTCATAGTTTGAGCCACCGGCAATAGCATGGTTTTACTGTATACACCACGTACCGCTAACAGCGGCAGAGCCGGATTAGCCAGCGAAGCGGCAATATTAAGAACGGTGCCGAAAGAGGTCTCCGATAGTATGCGTCCCAAAGCCCGCGGATGCACATAAGATGACATGCCATTAAAAACGCCTATACCAGCTTTTTCGATGCTGTTTTTAACTGCTTCGGGAGCGCATTCCACATTAATACCTAACTCTTCTAATATATCTATAGTGCCACAGGCAGAAGTAATAGCCCTTGCCCCATGCTTAGCCATAGCAATGCCATCAGCAGCAGCCACAATAGCCGCAGCCGAGCTTATATTAAAAGTTTTAACGGCATCCATGCCGCTGCCACAGTTTTCCATTAACGGATACCGACTATTGACCTGCACTTTAACGGTATCTAGCTCATATATAGCCTGCCAAATACCAGCTATCTCAGCAGATGTTTGCCCCTTAGCAGTAATAGCAGCAATGAAAGCTCCCTGCTGCATACGACTAGGGTTATCAACAATGATCTCTTTAAAACAAGCACAGGCCTGTTGTCGGCTTAAATCTTTCTTATTAATAAGTGCGGCAATATAAGTAATAAACTCCTTATTGTCCATATGATAATTTTCTTCTCTCATCAAGGTATAAAATACGTAAATATATGATCTGACGGTTCCAGATTGGAAATGGTTTTCTCTATTTCCTGCCAGCTTACTTCCAAGTCTTGCAAGCCATATACATCTACAGCGCCGCTGGCTAACAATTGCAAGGCTTTTTGCGTATCTGCTAGCGAGCAGCCATAAGCTCCCAGTAAATCAAGTTCACGGTAGTGGATAATATTAAGAACGGTATTATCTAAAGACAAGGTGCCAGTAAGTCCGCTCAAAAAACCCACACGGCCGCGTTTGGCTGCCATATTGACAGCCGAGGACAGTGCCGTGCTGTCCGGACAGCACGGTAAAACTACTTCAGCTCCCAAACCTTTGCTTAACTCCATAAGTTTCTGCCAGGCATCGGTATAAGAGGCAAATTGATAATGGCTATAAGCCTGAGCCTGCTGTCTTCTGTTTTGCTGAGGTTCTACGATAATGATATTAGCCTTACTTAAATAACGGCTAAGCAAAGCGCTCAACACTCCTAAAGGCCCGCCGCCCAATATAACTATATTTTGCGCCTGCTCTACATGCAGGCGGCTAATTAAGTTATATGCACAGGCCAAAGGTTCACTAAGACTGGCTGTTTTAAAATCAAGATTATCGGGTATTTCGTTTAAGATATACGGCTCCTGACCAAAACCTGGCACCAGCATATATTGGCTGTAGCCTCCGTCAACATGAAAACCTAAAATACGCATGTTCACGCAAAGATGGTCTAAACCGCTTACGCAGTACACACACTTTCCGCAGAAAAGTCCCGGCGAGACAGCCACATGCTGACCTACATAATACTTACTGATTTTAGACCCTATCTGATGCACCACGCCTGCTATTTCGTGACCTAAAACGCGGGGCAAAACTAGGTCTTTCTGCCCCATGGCCCAGGCTTTGCGCTCAGTGCGGCACACACCGCATACTTTAACGGCTACTATCACATCATATTCTTTGCACATAGGCATAGGACGCTCTTCTATACATAAATCTTCCATACTTTTTAAAACTGCACTTTTCATACCTACACCTTTAAAACAAAAAGCCCGCACCAATACTTTGGATGCGGACTTTCCATTTTCCTCATGATTTATGTAAACAAGGCAGGTCTTCTGGCTTAAGATATTAACGCTGCTAAACCCCTTCCCCCGTATAAAAACGAAGTGGCTAAATGGCGGCAGCTCTCTTTTACAGCGCCGGGCGCGCCTGGGCTTTAAACCCAATTCCCTATTATCCGCCGTTCTTACTTTTATAAACGGCGACACCTTGCTGTTGATATATTCTTTTGTTAACAAGTGTAATTTATCATACTAAAACAAAGTTGTCAATAAACATATAACAAACAAAAAATGAATGATCCGCCCCCAATCTTTGGCCCAAGTCTTGGAATGATATACAATAAACTGGACACCAATAAAAGATAAAATAGTGGCGAATATTTCAAAAAAGGGTGACTATAATCCAACTTTTTGGTCAGGACATGTGTTATTTAGTAAACAGTATATCCTTGTCTTCTGTAAATGTAATAACACACTTAATTTATAGTTATTTATCTTTTACAAACAAGCTATTTGTGCTATGCTTTATTATCATCTCGCAAAGGTAAAAGCATGAATTTACTACACAGTTTGTCTCTTATTAAAAAATTTAGAATGGGTCCTCAGGAATTAGCCATTATATGTATTGTTATAGCCTTGATTAGTATCCCATTCTTAATAAACAAAGCTAAAAATCGTAAAAACCGACCACAAGAAATAAGAGAGTACCAACCTAAAGTCAAAGCAACCAAAACTCCCAAATATAAAGAGGATTATCAGGGCGGTCCCTCTTATTTCTTAATTTTCTCAATTATTTTCGTACTTTTGGGTATTATAGGCACTATTGCTGCTTTTGCCTTGGCCGGCTTTACTTGGTGGGTAGTTATACCCATAGTGATGATAATATTAGGCGCCCTCTTTTTTTATATCAGCAATAAAAACAACGAAGATTAGATTTTATAAAAGGTTTGTATTGTATGGGAAATAAACAGATCGGCATTGTTTACCACCCGTTAAATGAGCGGGCGCACAAGCTGGCCGAAGTGTTATATGAGCATTTAATCCAAAGCAATCAATATGACGGCTGGATCTGTTCTGCTTGGGAAGCTTCCGAGCTTAAAGAAAAAACCAAAACCGCCGAATTTATCGTAACAACCGGCGGCGATGGTACAATTCTGCGTGTCGTTCAGGCTTTAGAGGGACGTACAGTGCCCATTACCGGTGTTAATTTCGGACGCGTGGGTTTTCTTACCGAGCTTTCTCCCGATGAAACTGACCTACTGCCGGAGCTTTTTTTAGGCCAAGCCGGCTGGATAGACGAACGTGCTTTATTGCGCTGTGAACATTATCCAGTTACTGACCCGCAAAACTCACATGTTTTTTATGCTTTAAACGACATAGTAATAGCCAGGGGACGCATTGCTCGCATCATCCGCTTGCAGATACGTTTAAACGACGAATATTTTACAACTTACAAAGCTGATGGTGTGATTTCTTCCACCGCCACTGGCTCTACAGCTTACAATATCGCTGCCGGTGGGCCAGTTTTAGAGCCCTCCAGCAAACACTTTATAGTCAACCCCATCTCAGCGCATATGTCTCCTGAATATCCGCTGGTACTGCGTCCTGAAAAATATGTTGATTTTGTGGTAGATACTCACCATGAGGCAGTATTGTGTGTAGACGGCCATATTCACGTTATACTGGCTTCTGGAGACCGTATCCGTGTAACAGTAGATGAAAATCGCGTGATTAATTTTCTGCGTTATCATCGTAAAGGCTCTTTCTACAGTACTCTTGAACAAAGGTTAAAAGGAAATGAATTCTTCAAATAGTTTAATTACTAAAGCTACTATTAAAGACGCCAAAGATATACACAAGCTTATTAACGAATTTGCCGATAAGGGTCGCATGCTGGCTCGTTCACTCGCTGACGTGTATGAAAACCTACGTGATTATTTTGTAATAAAAGAAGATGATGAAGTCGTTGCTTGTGCGGCTTTACATATCTGCTGGGCAGACTTAGCCGAAGTAAAATCTTTAGCGGTAAGTAAGCTTCATCAGCAAAAAGGCTATGGCCGCGCTATAGTACAGGCTTGCTTGGAAGACGCCAAAAATTTGCATATTGCACGAGTCTTTGCTCTGACATACGAAGGGCAGTTCTTCACAGCCATTGGTTTTAAAGAACTGGAAAAAAGAGAGTTGCCACACAAAGTTTGGGGTGAATGTTACCGCTGCCCCAAATTCCCCGACTGTGATGAAATTGCCGTAGTTTATGATCTGCCAGTAGAAAACTAACAGACTATATTATGGAAGAAAAAACACTATCCTCAAAAATAATATTCAGCGGAGAGCGCATTCAAGTGCGTGTAGACGAAGTACAAGCCAAAGATAAAAAGTCTAAGCGTGAAATAGTAGAACATAAACCAGTAGTGGCAGTTATAGCTATAGACGGCCAAAATTTTGTTTTAGTAAGACAATTTCGTAAAGCTGTTGAGCAAGAAGTGCTGGAAATTGTAGCCGGTGGCATTGAAGAAGACGAAAGCCCGTCACAGGCTGCCCAAAGAGAGTTGGCTGAAGAAACTGGTTTTATGGCTGGTAAGATAACGAAATTGGGTGCTTTTTTTACTACGCCAGGTTTTTGCAGCGAATATATGTATTTATATTTGGCCGAACAGCTTTTCCCGCATAAATTAAAAGCCGAAGACACAGACGATATTACTGTTGTACACTTAAAAGCCGGAGAATTCATGTCTCTTATAAGCAACGGTCAAATAAAAGACGGTAAAACCTTAGCGGCCGTAGCTCTTTATCAAGCCTATCTCAAAAATGAAAATAAAAAGTCCTAAAAACTGTTGATGTGAGGAATTATGGACGTTATAAATTTCATCTTGGGAAACGGAGCTAAGACGATAATTGTCCTTATGCTTCTTTAATTATGTTAAAACTGCTTTTGGCTATTCCTGAATATGCCGAGACTGAGATTGCAAAAAATACAGCTACGGGACTACTTACGCTATGGGAAAATAGCTTAGAACTTCATCCGCATATGTTCTATATGGGAACTGATTTTAGAAAACTTAAAGCTCCAGCCATGTGGTATGATATAGTAAGTGTGACGGATGTGTTAAGCAATATGAAATCCGTTAAATCAGATGCGCGTTTTATGAAAATAGTTTCATTAGTTAAGAGTAAACAAGACAGTAGCAAGCTATTTACACCAGAAGCAGTTTTTCAAAAATTTAAAGAGTGGGATTTTGGCCAAAAGAAAACCCCGCCACCGTATTTGACATATTTATGTTACTAAATACTGACTAAGACATGACTAAATGATTAATAACAATCCTCCCAACTTAACAACTTTCAACTAACAATTAAATATAAAGTTTAGATTTATACCTAATTTCTCGTGTTTTTACAACAAATGCGGCTCTTCATTTGATTAGATCGGATATAAATTGCAATCCCAAGTTCACAGAGCATTATTGTTCCAATACACTTTGATTTCTATAAACAAAAGAGAGGGCAAGTTTTACCATGCCCTCTCTTTTGTTTATAGAAATCTTGAATATATTCTGTTAATCCCAGAAATCCATCGGGATTGTATCGCCGAATGCTTCAACTACGCCAGTTAAATAAGCATCAATATCATCACAACCTAAGAAGATAAGTGCATCAATCAATCCAAGCTCTAAACTAGCAGTCCAAACAGATTCAGCCGCTACATAATCAGTAAAATCCTGGAAAGCAAAATATGGGGGAAGATTATCTGCACCATAAAATGCACAAAGTGCATTATAGTGTGCTATGCCGCCATTGTTGTATAAAGATAATCTAACAGCGTCATTATAGATTTTAGTAGTATCATCGCCATGGTAGAAATCATTCCACAGCTGAACATAAGCCCTATATTTGAGATATGCTTGCCCTTCTTCTGTGTCTTTGATAGACTTGTCTGTGTTGCCTACATACCAGAATGTGATCTCATAGTGGCCATTAGCAACAGGTTTTATCAACGCGGTAATGTCTGCATCAGTACCATTTACAGTCATATCAAAGTTGCCACTGTCTTTCGTCACATAAGAACATACAAACCCTTCAACTCTTGCCATGTCTGCTGGATTATTGTTGCGTATAGCAGCAAGATACAGATTTAAGAAAGTAAAGCCGTTGACATCATTCAACCATTCTACATATGCCTCTTCGGTACTAACAAAAGTTTCTCCTACATCAGGATAAACAAGGTATTCGCCAGTACCAACTACTCTGTGGAAGACCGTGATTGAAAAGTCAATTGGGTCTGCAATTGGAGTAGCAGGTTCTTTTGCAGGGTGGGTCAACTGAATATTTTTGCCATCAGGTACGCCACTCTTGTTGCTAAACGATATCCATTCTGTGCATCCGCATTGTGTGCATTTCCACACTTCACCTGCAGGCACTACAACATCCCAAATCGTGGGATCGTTGGCGTTTCTCGTTAAGCTAACATCCAATTTCTTACCAAAATCTTTGTCCTTGCCTTCAATATAGGTTTTGCCGTTTCCACCATCGCAATTACAATGGAAAGCAAACCCTTGTACTGTAGCTTCATTGCAATCCGCTACTGCTTTTGCCGCAACCGCTTGTCCTGCAAAGGCTAATAGAAAAACGGCCACTAACATGGTTACCAAAATTTTTTTCATCTATACTCCCGACCAAACTTCTATTCTCTTAGAAGAAGTCCAATATATTATTATATTGATACCTCAACATTGCAATCTCTAAAATTCTTTGTGGTGCACAATATTTAGCAAATTTAACTAAATTGTGTCCGCATAAAATTGCAACGTATTAATATCAATACAGTGTAATGGTACGTCTCGCTACATCCCATGTCAATAGTTTTAATGAAATTTTTTTATATATTTTATATATTTATATATATTTATAATGCTGTCATTCTTTACAATTATGCATGAAATAATAGGCCTCAACAATACAATAACGAAGCACTCCCCGCAGCAAGCTACGAGGTATCAGCCCTAGCTCGCTACGCTCGCATAAAAGGAACGCCCCAAAGGGCGAGGTATTGACCATGAAACGAATAAAATATAGGTCAAAATAAACCTATATTCAAAGAGTTTATCAATAAAAATGGTTATTTTACCAATTTTTCCTGATAACTACTAACAAAGCTATAATACAGAGTATAATGGCTATTATACCTATTAGCCAAAGCTATAATTTGCATAAAATTGCCTTTTTTTAACACATGCGACCCATAACATCACCAGCCAAAAGATGAAAATGAAGATGGTTTACCGTCTGACCACCGTCCGGGCCGTTATTGGCCACCAGTCTAAAACCTCTTTTGGCCACACCCTGCTGTTCGGCAATCTTTTTAGCTGCAGTTACTATATCCACTAAAAGCGGGCCATCTTCATCGCTTACTTCAACTACAGACGCAATATGTTTCTTGGGCACAATCAGAATATGCACCGGAGCTTGCGGATAGATATCTTTAAAAGCTATTACTTGCTCATCTTCATATACTTTACGCGAGGGAGCTTTACCGCTGACGATATCACAAAAAATACACATGGTTTATACCTTTTCATTTTTCATATAACATTTATATTTACAGGCGCTTTTTTAATAAGATCCCCACCTGCATTGTCCAAAATGACCACAGTCTGCATATCAGCTACCCTTAAAAGCAAAATAGCCTCAGCACCCAAATCCTCATAAGCTATTGTTTGGCAGGAATATACGTTTTGGGCTACTAGTGCTCCACAACCGCCTAAAGCCATTAAGTATACAGCACCATTATCTTTAAAAGCCTTGTTTACATTCAAACTGCGAGCACCTTTGCCTATAACAGCTTTAATTCCATTTTCCAGCATCAACGGCGTATATTTATCCATACGCGAGGAGGTAGTAGGCCCACAAGAGCCGATAATGTTGCCGGGGCGCGTGGGCGTAGGACCCATATAGTAAATAGTCTGTCCCTGTAAATTAAAAGGCGGCAACTCATTATTATTAATAGTCTCGCACATGCGTTTGTGAGCGGCGTCTCTAGCGACGTAAATTTCTCCGCTGATAAAAACAGTATCTCCGGCGCGTAGTTTGGCCAAATCTTCATTTTTAAAAGGCGAGATCATATGATAAATACTCATAATATAATCTCGGCATGTCTAGCTGAATGGCAACCTAAATTAATACCCAATGGTAAACTAGCCATATGGCAGGGAGCAGAAAGCACATGTACTCCTAAAGCTGTAACTGTACCACCAAAACCCAAAGTACCTACGCCGCTATCATTTACTGCTTGCAATATATCCTGTTCAAGAGCAGCATCTTCTTCGATTTTGCTAGGCTCTCCTGTTTTACGCAATAGAGCTTTTTTGCTCATAATCATAGCTGTTTCGGCATTGCCGCCGACACCTATACCAATTACTAGCGGTGGACAAGGATTGCCGCCGGCCAGACATACAGCATCTACCACCGAGGAAATAATACCTTCGCATCCATCCGATGGTTTTAGCATATATAAGCGACTCATATTTTCACTGCCGCCGCCTTTAGCCATAAAACTTATTTTGATTTTATTGCCGCGTACTATCTCAGTATGAATAACCGCCGGTGTATTGTCTTGAGTATTAGCGCGCATAGTGTAGGGCATTTCTACAATAGATTTGCGCAAATAACCCTTCTTATAAGATAGGCGCACGCCTTGATTAATAGCATCATGTAGTAAACCACCTTTAATGCGTACTTCTTGCCCTATTTCCACAAAAATCACCGCTGTACCGGTGTCTTGGCATAATGGATATTGCCCTTGAGCAGCTAACTTGGCATTTTCCAAAATAGCTTTGAGAGCTTCTTTGGCAACAGGTGCACTTTCCTGAGCTAAAGCTTTATATAAAGCGTCCAAAACATCTTGCGGCAAATCATATGCAGAAATCAAAACTAAAGTCTGCACAGTATCTCTAATATCGTCGTAGGCTATTTCTCTCATAATTTTATTATACCTTTTTTAGAGCTTTACGTTAACAGTTTTTAGTATCAAAACCAAAATACGGAGACTTGGTATGCGGTGCTTGATTCTTAGTATCTGAAAAGTTTAAGAATGCCTATGACAATTCTGATATTAAGGAAATAAAGAAATTTATACCGGTTGAAGTCGCTAAAATACGATATGTGAGGGAAAGTTCTCCTTTACCTCCTCAGTATTATACAGTTGATTTAGAATACAGTTTTGCAAGAGTGGACTTAAAAAAATCTAAGATTAAAGGACAGCGAGAAAAAAGATATTGTCCCCTATGCATGCCATTTCGTACTACAATAGATGTAATCAAGGGCATTTTAATGTGCGACTGGATAAACTAGAAAGAACCGCGGAAGCAAAAAAGACAGATGGGCGATAGAAGAAGCAGTAATCTCTACAGTGTGGGCCTAATACCTCAAAACAGAATAAAACTTAAACGAGCAACCAAGATTGCCATGAGTAAATATCATGGCTTTTGTTTTATAAAGTGATAATGAAGCCGTTTTAGGAAAGTGAAAATAATAATTTGAAGTTCAAGACAAATGAAATAGCAAAAATAAATATTGATTTGATTTTTAAACATAAAACATACTTAAAATGGCTTTTGCGATTGGTCAGTTAGTATGATATACTGAGGCTCAAAATATATACGTCTAATAAGATATATACAAAGTTTCCCTAAAAATTCATGCAGTAAGGAGACGGTTAGTTGATGGCCTTTTATACTAGTTTAACAAAAAACATCAGTTATAAAATAATCATTGGCGTTTTTGCCACCATATTGATTTTAACCACAGCCACTCTGCTCTTCGTCAAGAATCCTAAAACACATACTATAAGTGATTTAGCTGAAGCTCAGGCGGCTATTGTGAAAATTCTTAGTAAAAACGGCTTTGATTCCGATATTGAAGCTCTTAAAATGATTGAAGAAGTTGGTAATTTATTTGTTTTATATAGAAACAATAAGACGGAAGACGTCAGTTTAGCAACTTTTCAGTCTTTCGGCATTCTTCCTAATCAATATCAAGAAATTTCGTATGGTGGTACTTCTAAACCACCTAAGCAAATAAAGACTAGCGGTTATTACGGAGCATATAAAGGAGTGCCTGAATATTTGACGCTTGGAATTGTATATGGCGTCAATACAGATAGACAAGCGTATTCATATACTATCTCTCTTAACCAGTCGACAGAATATTCAAGACTTATAGAGGATCAGTATTTTATTCATCTTTACTATATTGACAGATCTAAAGATAGAATTTCAGGATTTGTCTACAATAAAGATGGTGAATCTATTGGATGGCTCTAATACTTGTCACCTAAAATTAGCACTACCAAGAACAATACAGAATTAGCTGGTCTGCGTCGAGATTTGTTCAGAGGGTTTTTATAGTATATGTATAGAAAAGAAAAACTGATTCTTAAATTTTTGTGCCATTTGTGTGCCATAAAGACTAAAAAATGCCTATTTTGAGCGATTTTTACGATTATAATATGCAATAATTAGATAAATGGCACGCTTGGTGGGAGTACCTACTGGGGTCCCGGTAACACCATTTATGGATCTAACCCTCGTGTTATTAACAATACTGATGGCGCCTTAAATGCTTACACCATAGCCCCTAACTTTAACGCTATTAAACAAGGCTCTAACCTCTATGCTTACTGCGGCAATAATCCGCTAAGATATACTGATCCCACCGGAGAGTTCTGGCACATTCTAATTGGCGCAGTAGTCGGAGCTGTAAGCAATGCTGCTATCAGTATTGTTACTCAGTTAGCCAGTGGCCAGGGTATTAACTGGGGTCAGGTGGCATTTGATGCGGCTATAGGTGCGGTAATAGGTGCTGCGGTAGCTGCTGTTCCGGCGGCGGCCATTGCTGGAATTGCTGCTAAGATCGGCAGTATTGCTAAAGCTGGAACTCAAGCTGTTGCGACTGGAGCAAAGTACGTTGGCAGTGCAGCTAAATCCGGAGCTAAGGCGGTGACGCAGATCGGGAAGAGTGGTAAAGTAGTAGAATTCCAAGGGAAAACGGTAATTCAAAAGAATAAACTCTTTGATCCAAAAGCTGTTGATCAATCTGGCAGGACTAATATTCAAAGAATGCAACAGAAACTTGCTCCTATTGGAACTGATGGAAAACCAGTAAACATACATCATATTAACCAAACAAACAATGGCCCATTGACAGAAATGTTAGCATCAAATCATCGGCAAAATTTTAAAATTTTACACCAAAACACTGGTCAATCGCCATCTCTCATCGATAGAAATGCATTTGATACATGGAGAGGTAGTTATTGGATATGGCGTTCAACTTTCTTTAATTAAATTCAAGGAGAAAATTTATCATGAGTTATCAGAATTTTGAAAAAGCGCTTGAATTGGCAAAACAGTGTGAATTTTATATGGTAAAGGGTGAAAGATCGGGCGAAGTCGTTGCAAAAGCAGAAGAATTGGTGGGTTTTAAGTTTTCTAAACAAAATTTTGAATTTTTCAAAAAGACTGGTTACTTAAGCTTTTCTGGAAACGAGTTTTATGGAATATGTAAAGACGATTTTTCAGGCTCATACACAGGGTGTTCAGTAGAAGCGACGCTTCAAGATCGTAAAGAATATAATTTGCCGCCCCAATGGTTAACTATTTACTTTTTTGACGATGGCTATATGGGCTATCTAGACTACGGCCAACTCAACGAAGATGGAGAGCCGCCAGTTATCATGGCAATTTATAATGGTGATGAATATGTTGTCACAGAAAAAGTAGCCGAAGATTTGGGAGATTTCATCTTGCAGTTAGTCGAAAATCAATTAGCAAGACAATAAGTTAGCTGTTCCGGCGGCAGCAGTTGCTGGAATTGCTGCTAAGATTGGTATTATTGCTAAAGCTGGAGCTCAAGCTGTTGCAACCGGAGCAAAGTACGTTGGTGGTGCAGTCAAATCCGGAGCTAAGGCGGTGACGCAGGTCGGGAAGACGGGAGAAAAGGTACTCCTACCACCAAAGACTGCCGTAATTGGTCGAATGAAGGACTTAGATGCTTATAAACTTGCGCCTAATGAATATAAAGTAGCCGATTTACTTAAGAATATGGGTAGCCCGAAAGCTAATTGGCAACAAAATAGTAGTGTGATGAGATCTATAATGAAAGAAGGCAACCCGATAAAGGATGTGACACCATTTAACAGAATCTTAGATCCAAAATTAGGAATAACTAGCGGCCCAGGCGGCACCGCAAACACTTTCTTACACATGGAAAGAAATCTATTATACGAACATGGCTGGAGATATTGTAACGGATATTGGTCGTTGATCTAAAAGGATTTAGAATGTGGATTGATGAAATAGTATTCACTAAATCGGTACAAGAGTATTTTTCATTCTTAAAAGAAAAATACAACTTGGAGATTCAAAGTAAGAAGTGTGCTGAATGCGTTAGTTTTAAATCAGATATTACATGGCTAGAGATATGGTTTGATAAATATTCGCTTTATATTGAAATGGGTATGAATAATGGACTTTATCAAACATCGCTTGGGGAAATTAAACAATTCATAACTGGAGAAAGCGACTCTGTGTCTTATATGGCTTCTGATGAAGAAAAGCTTAGAAAAGGACTGCAGCGATTATCCGATTATGTGAAGCTCTATTGCCATAAAGCCTTATATGGCGATATTGAATTCTACAAAGAAGTAAAAGAAAACCAAGAGCGACTTGAGCGGGAACGTGCTTTAGAAAATAAAATAAACAATATTGAAGAACTTGCAAAAATAGCATTGAAAAAGCATGATTATAAAAAAGTCATTGATCTTTATAATCAAATTTTGGAGCATCTATCGCCTATACAAAAGAAAAGGTTAAGTATGTGCGAAAAATATGAATAAATATGAATACAAAGTTGCGGGGTGTTTTAACATAGATAAGAAAGCAATAATACAAGAGTTTGTGGAATTTGTCGAAGGTCGTATGTCCTTTGACGAATTTCGCCACAATTACGAAACAAATCAGGACTATCAGAAGCTTTTAGATGATAAAAAACCAAACGAAAAGGATATTTATCGAAGAAATGATACAATAAATCAATCTTTATACTACTACAAATGGTCAACGACATTAGGAAGGCTCGGCTTTCAACACTATATTATAAAATACTTACAATATTATAATGTGTTGGTTCGCCCTACAATGATTTATCAAGATGAACATAATCTTCGCGTATCTATCCAACCGAGTTACGTCAACATTGATGATGAAGCTTTTCTTAAAGCGATTATTACTTCTGCTCCAGAAGAGCTTACAAAATCGGAACAAAAGAAATGGCTTAAAGAAAAGATTAAAAGTCTTTTTGTATATGATGTTAAACCGCCTCGCTGGATACAAGATCCCGAATGGCCAATTGTAAACGGCAAACCGCTTGTATTTAAGAGCCAAACGAGAGAACATAAAGATGATGAACGAGTCTGGTATACTTTTTATGATCCCACAACTGGCGAAGAAACTACTATAAGTCAATTCTATTAACGACAAATAGCTTCTGCCAAATGGCATTCTTTCTATGGGAGAGGCTAGCAAAATTGCTATAACCATCTCTATGGATGTAAGCGGAGAATGCTATTATTACTTGGATAGATGCTACTATTCAAACTCATGGGACTGGATTACCATTGACTCAAACTCTTTTATCCGCAATCGGACTTGCTATTTCTCTTGCTACTGGTAATATTCTTGGTATAATAGTCTCGTATATTGCTCTTGTAGGATCCATCACTACTCTCAATTAGAACTATGAAAAATGGAAGTCAGAAATAATAATTGGTATACTTATATCTATTGTTATGGTGCTAGGAATAATTAGCAGCAAATGCCCCCCCCCCCATCGTTTTGATAATGAAAGTTCTAAAAAATCTAGCCCCCAGACCAAAAATCTGGGGGCATGACAATGTGTCAGATATATTGAAGAAAGATTAAAGATGAGAATATTGGATGAACTAACTAATAAAAGCGTAAATAACTTAACCTTATTATTGGAGAAATCTGAAGCAATACAACTTATTGGATATTTAGAAGCACTCGTATCAGAAGGAGCACAAAACGAGCACTATCATCTAAATGATGCTGGCTATTCAAAAGAAATAACAATAACTTTGTATGATGTTAGTAATCTTGGAAATTTTTCGGACCGATATAAGTCGTTAATAACAAACGATGTCTGAAATGCTTGTCTAACGTTTTAGCTATATTTCTCATGGCCAAAGTTAAGATTTGCGATCTGGTAGCCCTCTAGAATTTTACTTTTCTAGAGGGGCTTCCTCTTTTCCCTCAAAATTACTCACTGCCACTTTAATCTAGTAGTTTAAAGTGGGATAAAGTTTTGGGCATAGTAATACCTCAGTACTATATAAATACTTGTGCAGATTTTATACAATAACTATTTTCTTACTTTTCCCACTTTGTTTTACTAAGGCTAAAATAGAAGTCTTGAGGTGTGTTTGGCGGGAATAGACAAAGCTCTTAGACTAGAAATCTAGGGGCTGTAGTGACTAGACTTTGTCGTTTTAAACTAATCCCTCTTTTTGTTTTTAAAGACAAAACGCATCAGCAGATAAGTGCTAATACCAACTACGATAAGTTCAGGCACATATTAGACTGTGGTAGTTTTTGTTAGTTTATTTTAGATACAGTATCTTTTACTGCTTGAGCTGAAGCTCGTAAAGCTTCAAGCTCGCTATCTGTAAGTTGATATTCGACTATTTTGGCAATGCCTTTTTTATTAATAACCACCGGCACACCGCAAGCCACATTTTTTATGCCGTATTGGCCGTTTAGAAAAGCTACGGCACATATATTCAAATTTTCGTCTTTAATTACCGCTTCGGCCATACGGGCAACTGCTGCTGATGGAGCATAGAAAGCTGAACTAGTCTTAAGGAAAGATACTATCTCAGCACCACCTTTAATAGTACGCTGGCATAAAGCCTGACATTGATCTTGGTCCATAATATCAGTCAGCGGTTTACCGTCTATCCTAGTTAAGCGCGGAATAACTACCATATTTTCTCCATGCTCACCTATCACGCAAGGCTCTATTTTAGCAGCAGGAATACTCAGTTTCATGGCAATAAATGAAGCTAGACGTGCTCCGTCTAAAGCACCTGATAAGCCCATAATGCGTTCATTAGCAAAGCCGCTTACCTGCTGAGCCAAGACTACCATAGCATCTACCGGATTGGAAATAATAATTAAAATACAATCTGGCGAATGTTTAACTACTTCACTGACCACTCCGCGCACAATACTAGCATTAATAGCTAAAAGTTCGTCTCTGGTCATGCCGGGTTTGCGGGCTGCTCCGGCAGTTACTAATACCACATCGGAAGCAGCAGTGTCCGCATAATCGTTGGTTCCTTTTATAGTATAGTCGGTAGGATAATATGAAGAAGCTTGGAATATATCCAAAGCTTTACCTTGTGGTAGTCCCTCCACAATATCAAACATCACTACATCAGCCAAATCTTTTTCATATAAACGCTGTGCTAAAGTGGCGCCCACATTGCCGGCGCCGATTACGGATATCTTAGGCATTTTGCATCCTTTCAATAATGGCGGTTGCTACCTCGGCAGTGCCTACAGCACGCGCTCTGTCATTTAAAGGTAAAAGATCATAAGAGACATATTTACCTTCGGCAATAACTTCAGCCATAGCTTTTTCCACTAAGTTGGCCGCCTCATATTCGCCCAAATGTCTAAGCATCATAACACCAGAAAGCATTTGCGCCATAGGATTAGCCTTATTCATGCCTTTGTATTTAGGCGCCGAACCATGAGTTGGTTCAAAAACAGCATATTCGTCGCCAATATTAGCGCCTGGAGCTACTCCTAAACCGCCTACCAAACCGGCACATAAATCGGAAAGTATATCTCCGTAAAGATTAGGCAATACTATCACATCAAACTGGGTGGGATCTTTAACGAGTTGCATGCACATATTGTCGACTATGCGATCTTCAAATTCTATCTGCGGATATTGCAGCGCCATCTCTGCGGCTAAATGTAAGAAAAGACCGTCAGTATATTTCATAATGTTGGCTTTATGTACAGCTGTTACTTTACGACGGTTGTTTTTAACAGCATATTCAAAAGCAGCACGTAAAATTTTATTAGAATTGGTAATAGAAATCGGTTTAATAGTAATGCCGCTGTCAAATAATATCTTATTACCGTTTAAGCGCTCAATATCGGTAATAAGTTCTAAAGTTTCTGCTTTACCTAATTCAAACTCTATACCGGCATATAAATCTTCCATGTTTTCACGGAAAATTACGATATCTACATTTCTAAAAGTTACCGGTACACCGTCATAACTTTTACAGGGACGCACACAGGAATATAAATTTAAGCTTTTGCGCAAAGCTACATTCACACTGCGAAAACCTTTGCCCACCGGCGTGGTAATCGGCCCTTTTAAAGCTACTTTATTGCGACGTATACTTTCCAATACTGTTTCAGGTAAAGGAGTGCCGCATTCTGCCATAACATCAATACCGGCCTGTTGCACATCCCACTGAAAATCTACACCGCTAGCTTCCAATACACGTACGGTAGCTTCGGTAAGTTCCGGGCCGATGCCGTCGCCGGGAATAAGAGTAATTTTATAGCTCATTTTTTCCTCTTTGTTATCTAATTTGGTCTTGCAAGCTAAAACTTGAAATCGCCGTATTTTTTAATATATGGATTAAGACCGCCCTCATTAAGTAAAGCAAGCATAACGCTAGGCAAGGGCACAAAAGTCATTCTTGTACCGGTAGTTTTATTATCCACATAGCCACCGGCAAGATCTACTTCCAAAACATCGCCATTATTTATCTGGTCGGTATTACATATTAAAACAGGCAGACCTAAATTGACAGCATTGCGATAGAAAATACGGGCAAAAGACTTGGCTAAAACTGCCGACACCCCATTCATTTTAATAATAAGCGGAGCATGTTCGCGCGAAGAACCCAAGCCAAAGTTTTTGCCGCCTACCACAAAATCGCCAGTCTGTACATTGACAGAAAAATTGGGGTCGGCATCTTCTAAACAATGTTTAGCCAGCTCAGGAAGATTAGAGCGCAAATGAGCTAAACGCCCAGGAGCAATATGATCAGTAGTTATATCATCGCCAAATTTATGAGCTTTACCGGTTAGCATTTATAGCACCTCTCTGGGGTCAGTAATATATCCGGTAATAGCACTGGCAGCTGCAGTTTCAACAGAAGCTAAATATATATCACTTTCCACATTGCCCATACGTCCTTGGAAGTTGCGGTTAGCAGTGGACAGACATTTTTCACCATCGCCTAAAGCACCTTGATGTAATCCCAAACAACCGGCACAGCCAGGTGGCAAAATAAGCGCACCGGCTTCTATAAAAGTTTTCATATAACCTTTTTCTATAGCTTCGGTAAAGATTTCGCGCGAAGCCGGACAGATAAGTAAACGTGTATCTGGATGACGTCGTTTACCATTAAGTATAGTGGCGGCAACGCTCATATCTTCAATGCGGCCATTAGTGCAGGTGCCGATAAATACCTGATCTATTTTAATATCTTTTAAATCTTTGGCTAAAGCAATATTGTCCACAGTATGCGGTCTTGACACAATAGGCTGCAGCTTATTTAGATCTATATTTATTTTCTTTTGATAAACAGCGTTATCATCAGCTCTAATTTCTTGCCAGCATTCTTCTCTGCCGCGCGATTTTAGATATTCATGAGTTACAGCATCGGAAGGGAAAAGACCTACTTTAGCACCGGCTTCAATAGCCATATTTGAAATATTTAAGCGATCGGCCATAGAAAGCCTTCGCACCGCCTCGCCGCCAAACTCTAAAGCTTGATAAGTGGCGCCATCAGCACCTATGTGACCTATGAGATGTAAGATGATGTCTTTAGCAGAAACACCTTTTTGCAGACATCCGCTAAGTTCAACATATACAGTTTCCGGCACTCGAAACCAAGTTTTGCCCAAAGCAAAAGCAGCAGCAATATCAGAAGAACCCATGCCGGTGGAAAAACAACATAAAGCGCCGGCGGTTACGGTATGCGAGTCAGCACCCACTATCACCCAACCTGGACAAGCAAAACGCTCAGCTACAATCTGGTGGCATACACCATCACCTACATCGGAAAGAACACAGCCATATTTCTTAGCAAAAGAGCGAATAAATACATGGTCTACGGAAAGAGCACGCGATGGACTGGGAGCCGCATGATCTATAAAAAGCACTGTGCGCTCCGGACATGCCAATTTACCAAAGTCTAATTTTTCAAATTCGCGCAAAGCAAGAGGACCAGTGGTATCCTGTACAAAAGCTAAATCTACCTTTGATACTACAATACTGCCGGCCATAGCATCGCTGCCGGAAGCTTGCGAGAGTATTTTTTCTGCTAGTGTTTTGCCCAAGATTAGCCTCCACATGATAAACGCTTACCGTAGAAAACTACCAAGCGTTTGCTATATCTTAAATTTAACAACAAAATAAAAATTTTATACAAAAACGGCATATTTTACCGTATTCGCAGCTGCTAGTTAGCGTAGCCAAAAATCACACAAAATATTAACATAAAAGGCTATATCAAAGCAAAGCAGACCCCCTAAAGAGACTAAGCCTAATGAACTCCTAAGCAATAGCCAACATAAACTAAAAGTCTTCAAACTTATCTCAAGCTAGTAAAAAATTTCCGTATAGACGAATAAAAAAATATCATATATAAGCATGTAAATTTACAACATAGTTGTAAATACGCTATTTTTGTGGCAAAATTTATGTGCAAACAAGTTAAGTTAAACAATAAGCAGGAGTAACTATGTCTGGGCATTCAAAATGGGCCACTATCAAGCACGCTAAAGGTGCCGCCGATGCTAAAAGAGGACAGCTTTTTACCAAATTAGCTAAAGAAATCATCATTGCCGCTAAAGACGGAGGTGGTGATATTAATATGAACGCTAAGCTACGCATGATTGTTTCCAAAGCCAAGGCGGCCAATATGCCTAACGATAATATTGAACGTGCCATCAAAAAAGGTACCGGTGAAATAGAAGGCGGGCAGATCATTGAAATGACTATGGAAGGCTACGGTCCGGGAGGAGCAGCTATTTTGGTAGATATCTTAGCTGACAACCGCATGCGCGCTATTCAGGAAGTGCGGGCCAATTTTTCCAGAGGTGGCGGCTCATTGGGCGAAAACGGCTCTGTAGCTTGGCAATTTGAACCCAAAGGCATCATAACACTGGATATAACCGGCAAAGACCCCGATGAAATAACTCTTTTGGCCATAGACGCCGGTGCTGACGATGTTAAGCAAGACGGTACTGTTTTGGAGATCATAACTGATCCGCAAAATTTGGAAAACGTCAAAAATACCATTAGCGAAGCAGGATGGGAACTGCAAAACGTAGAATTTACTAAAATAGCCAAAAATACCATGGAACTGGAGGAAGCTACCGCCCTTTCGGTTTTGAGACTGATGAGCCGTTTGGAAGATTTGGATGATGTAAACAACGTAACTACCAACGTCAACTTCAGTAATGAAGTATTGGAAAAGTTCGAAGACTAGTTTAAAAAAATAATTAATCTAAAAACCGTTTTGAGCAGCTGTTAAATATAGCACCAAAACGGTTTTTGTTTTATTATGATAATATGAGAATTTTAGGCATAGATCCAGGCACAGTTAAAACAGGTTGGGGTATAATAGATACTAACGGGCAAGATATGCACTATGTAGCCGCTGGCGTGCTTAAACAAAAAAGCGGCAGTCATATCAGCAACCGCCTGCTTTATTTTTACCAAGAACTGATAAAAATTATTGAGCAATACCACCCGCAAAGTTGTGGCATAGAGAGTCCTTTCGTGGGCGAAAATGTACGTAGCGCTTTTACATTAGGCAAAGCTCAAGGTGTAGCCATATTAGCAACTGCCGTTAAAGGTTTGCCAACTGCCGAATATCTGCCTAATTTAGTCAAACAGCGCTTAAGCGGCTATGGGCACAGCACTAAAGAACAACTGCAAATAACTCTTAAGTTTTTAATGGATAATGCTGATTTACCAAACGAAACTGATGCTACTGATGCTTTAGCCATAGCTGTATGCCATCACCTACAAAATGAAATGGAAGGATTAAAAGAATATTAAAATGATCGCATTGCTACAAGGAAATATTCAGAGCACCGGCCTAGATTGGGCTGTAATAACTGTTAACGGTGTAGGATTCAAGGCTTCAATGCCAACTCATAACCTAAACAACATGCATATTGGACAAGAGGTAACTGTTTACACTCATTTATACGTTCGTGAAGATGTCCTAGCTCTTTTTGCTTTTTTGGATGAAGATGAATTAAATTTCTTTAAACTTCTAATAACTGTTTCCGGCTTGGGACCTAAACTGGCTTTAGCTTTGCTTTCGCAAAAAAACTTAACCAGTTTAAAACTGGCTATTGCCGCCGGTGACACTAAGTCTCTAAGCACAATCAGCGGTATAGGTAAAAAAACCGCCGAACGGCTGTGTCTTGAGCTAAAAGACAAAGTGGGCGGTCTAGCCCTATCGGTAAATACAGGCCATACCAATCTGCAAGACGAAGTAATGGATGCCTTAATTTCTTTAGGTTACAGCACTTCTGAGGCTGCCCAAGCCATTAGTAATTTGACACTTGAGCAACGACAGAAAGATATAGAGGAACAGATAAGCGCTGTTTTAAAATATATGGGCAATGCTTAAATATCTTATAAACAATTAAAAATGGCATATAATACTATTAACTATTTCTTCTGCATAACAAGCAGTATAAAGTTAGTCTGCTATGCTTCCCCCATCTAGGTTGGGGACATATCTCCTGTCTAATATTTGGTCCAGGTTTTTGTCCGCACCCCCACTTTTTGCAATTTGTTGCGCCGTATACAAGAAAACGGCATGACTTTTTATAGCCATGCCGTCTCTTTTTAGTAGCCTAAGTCTTTTTTAGTTTATTTCAAAAAAAAGGTTACTAACGATAAGTAGTGTAAAGAATAATATCTTTCTCCACCTTATCTTTATCAAAGTCCCAGACTCTAGTCAGTTCTTTATCTAAATACCATATGAATC
>WRFJ01000003.1 GCA_009778865.1 Chloroflexota bacterium
AAACTTTAGAAGGCAAGATTTTGGAAGATCTTTTTATTCGTCCGATTACTAAAGAAGAAGTGTCGGCGGCTCTTAAGGATATGAAAGAGCGTGCAGAAGCTGATATAATAGCCAACGAAAAGATGATTGCTGAAATTGCTGCTGCCGAGAAAAAAGAAGACACCAATGTTTATGTGTCGCCCAAAAAAGAGCGCAAGTTTCCTCCCAAAGCCTCTCTAGAGATAGCCAACGAAGAAGCTAAACGTGCTGAACAGCAAAATAAGCAAGATTAGAGATAAATAAACATGGTTAACATAGTAAATCTTCCTGCAAAGGAAGCTTTACTATGTTGAGTGCATACTTTAGTAATTACTTTAGATTGTTATATATTAAGTGCCTTACATAACTTATTTCTGACAACTTGCATATTTATAAAGTAAACAAACTAGTCGTGTTCTTAAACTATTTAGACACTAACAGTTTGCTTTTTCGTGAGCAATGCGTTATCTTTAAGAATAAAAATAATTAATAAATTTATACTTAAAAATGAAAAAGTTAGAAATTATCATAAGACCAGAAAAACTAGAACAGCTAAAACACTTATTGTCATCATTGGCTGTGCATGGTGCTATGATGAGCAATATTATGGGTTACGGCAACCAGCGTGGCTATATTAAGACTGCCAAGACTAAAAAACCTTTGAACTTTATGCCTAAAATGAAAGTAGAAACGGTAGTTAGTGATGATATCGTGGACATTATACTTAAAAAACTGACCGAAGAGCTTTCCACAGGTCAGGTGGGTGATGGCAAGGTATTTATCTATGATGTAGCCGATGCCGCTCGTATCAGAACTGGCGAGCGCGGAGAAAAAGCTCTTTAATATACAGGCCCAAAGCATCAAAAGTCTTTAACAGAACTTTTATTTTATACGTTACGCCCTATTAAATATTCGGAAAGAGCTATTAGGTTGTTTTTGGCTTTACTATCCGGAATTTCTTTTAAAGCTTCTATAGCCTTATTTTTATATTTGATAGCTTGGGCGTAGGATTTCTCTATATAATTTCCGCTGTTGGCTATTTCTTCTACTGCCTTAGATATCATAATTTGACGCTTGGCCTCATCGTTTTCGGCAAAGGCTTTTTTAATGATATTATCGGGATGATCTTTAATGTAGTAAAGAGTGGGCAGAGTTATAGTGCCGCCTTTAAGATCACCGCCTATAGGTTTACCCATTTTGGTCTCATCTCCGGTAAAATCCAGAATATCATCTACTATTTGAAAAGCCATGCCGGTATTTAAAGCGTAATCGCTAATAGCTTTTATATCTTTAGCATTAGCTCCGCACAGTATAGCGCCGCCCTTAGCACTCATAACAATAAGAGAAGCTGTTTTACCGTAGATACGTTTATTGTAATCTTCAATACTTTGATCGTAACGCAGTAAATCAAAAGATTGTTTTATCTCGCCAGTAGTGATAGTTTGTAGAGTATTGGCAAACAGGCGCACTACATCTATATTGCCGGTATTGGTAACTAGTTCAGCTGCTTTAGCAAACATAAAGTCGCCCAAAAGCACAGCCTTTTCAGTACCGTAATAGCTGTTAATAGTAGGTTTACCGCGCCTAGTGTCGGTTTTATCTATAGCGTCATCGTGTACTAGAGTAGCTATATGCATCAATTCTGCTGAAGCTGCAAATGAACGTACCACTTCTTTATGTTTTTTATGATCGAAGCAACGGGCGCTCAAAAAAGCCAAAGCCGGGCGCACAACTTTACCGCCGCCTAAAGCTGCGTTTAATAGCATGGTCATATTAGGGTCGGATTTTTGGTAGCTGATTATAGTCTGAGCGAAGATGTCTTGCACTACCTGCAAGTCTTCTTCAATAACGTCGTAGATATCAACTAATTGCATAATTTAACTATCCCATCCGCTTTATTTCTTCATCTATAATGCTTTCGTCAAGTTTAGTAAAAAGCACGCTGGGTTCACGTAAAGGAGCACTACTTACAGGCATCTCTAAAGACCAGCTTTGTTCTTCTATTAAACCACTGCCGCCCAAAAATTCATGGAGCTTTTGTGAAGAGTGTGGTAGAAAAGGATAAAAGATTATTTTTAGAGCATTTAATACTGCTAACGCGGTATATAAAGCTGAAGCTGCTGCTTCTTCCTCTTCTTTAATAAGTTTCCAAGGCGAAGTAGCTTCCAAATACCTGTTAGCCTTGGCGGCTAAAGCCATAGCTTCGCGTATACCCTCTCTGAAAGAGCAGCAGGCAATAGCATCGGCTACTTTGCTCATAGATACTTGTGCATCGGCAATAAGTTCTAAACTCTCGGCATTCAGCTGACCGGAAGATGGTACTGTGCCGTTAAATTTTTTATATATAAAAGTTAAAGTGCGCTGCACTAGGTTACCATAAGTGGCCACCAATTCATCATTATTACGGCGTACAAATTCTCTCCAAGAAAAATCGGTGTCACTGCTTTCCGGCATATTAATGGATAGCAAATAGCGCAAAGGGTCGGGTTGATAATGCAAAAGATAATCCGGTGCCCATACTGCCCAATTGCGTGAAGAGGAAAGTTTACGTCCCTCTATGGTCAAATATTCATTGGCTGGTACATTGTAAGGCAATATTAAATTGCCTTTTCCCATCAGCATAGCCGGCCAAATAATAGTATGGAAAGGAATATTATCTTTGCCGATAAAATAATAACTACGGGTGTTTATATCCTGCCAATAAGGCTGCCAAGCTTTCTCGTCACCTTTTTCTTTAGCCCATTGCATACTAGCTGATAAATAACCTATTACTGCCTCAAACCAAACATAAAGACGTTTTTCTTCATATCCCGGCAAAGGTACAGGTATACCCCAAGCGATATCACGGGTAATAGCCCTGTCTTTTAAACCCATTTCTAAATATTTTTTGGTAAAAGCGTATACATTAGATCTAAAGTATGTTTTATCGTCTATCCAGCCAATTAATTCTTGATTAAAAGCTGAAAGTTTTAAAAAAAAGTGCTCACTTTCGGTAAAAGCAGGAGTTAAGCCGCATATGGTGCATCTTAAATCTTTTAATTCTTGGGAATTTAAAGGCTTTCCGCAATTATCGCATTGGTCACCTCTGGCACCTTTATCGTTACAGTGCGGGCAAGTACCTTCAACATAACGATCGGGCAAAAAACGGCGGCAGGTAGCACAATAGGGCTGTAATACCCGGTCTTTGTATATATAACCTTTTTCATAGAGATCTAAAAATATCTTTTGAGCTACTTGAGTATGGTTTTCGGTGGTGGTTTTGGTGAATATGTCAAAAGAAATACCCAAACCGGCAAATGCACGTACAAAGTCTTCATGATAGCGCTCAGCAATAACAGAAGGCAATACACCTTCTTTGTCGGCACGTAAAGTAATGGGTGTACCATGCATATCAGAGCCTGAAGCCATCAATACATCATGACCCTGCATGCGCATAAAGCGTGCAAAAATATCAGCCGGCAGATAAGCGCCGGCTATATGTCCCAAATGTAAAGGGCTATTGGCGTAAGGCCAAGCCACTCCGATGTATATTCTCTGTTTCAAAAGAATACTCCGTATTTTCTTTAGCCGAGAAATTAATCGGTAAAGAAAGTTAAGATTTTTTCACCTTTTTCATCACGATAACGAGCCAAATTTTTTTTCAAAGCGCAGGCAGCACAATAACGAACAGTTTTGCTGTTGTCGATTTCTTGGCCATTCTCATCAACATCTACAGCCAAATAGCGCTCCGGATAAGGTATAGCCTGACGGCAGCAGTCGCATACAATGTCGCCTAAAGAAACACAACCTCTTCTCATTTCTTTTAGTAATCCTCACTTTTAAATTGCTTTATTGAGGTCTATCAATAAAATCAACTAGCTATTATATCGTTAAAATAAGCCTTTGGTAAAGCTTCTTTAAAGTTGTAAAAAGAGCTGATATAACATTTTTTTACTTTGTTTAGTTTGTATTACTGCCATTGCAGTAGCTTCTTTGGCACCAAAACCCTGTTCTTTGAGTTCTTTTAATATTTTTTGAGTATCTGCTAAACTTTGCGCCCGATCTTTTTTATCGATGGCAGATGGCGCTAATATTAGTACTATTTCACCTTTTTTACCGTAACTCCACGCTACAGCCTCTTGCAGATTTCCGCGCCATATTTCTTCATATAGCTTGGTAAGTTCACGAGCCACGGCTATTTCTCTATCATTACCTAAAGTCTCTGCAAGTTCGGCTAAAGTTTTGCTTAAGCGGTGTGGAGCTTCGTAAATAATAGCGGCGGCACTTTCATTTTTAAGCTGCTCAATAATCTTTCGCCGCTCTTTGCCTTTAACTGGCAAAAATCCTAAGAAAAGATAGTGCGGAGCAGCAATGCCGGCAGCTGATATGGCAGCGGTTAGTGACGAAGGGCCGGCTACGGGGCTTACTTTAAAACCAGCTTGTTGAGCAGCACGCACAATATCTACACCCGGGTCGGAGATAGCTGGTGTTCCAGCATCGGATATTAAGGCTACATCACCTTGTTGTAAAGCCTTGAGTACGACGTTGGCTTTTATTGCTTTATTATGTTCATAGTAGGAAGTAAAAGGAGCGCTGAGATTAAAATGTTTTTTAAGAATCTGCGCATGACGAGTGTCTTCGGCAGCAATTAACAAGACGTTTTTTAATATGCGTACGGCGCGCATGGTAATATCCTCTAAATTACCTATAGGAGTGGCTACAACATATAAAATACCCACACTACTCTCCTTTTTCTAGCTTATTATATAGGCAAGTGCCGTTTTAGTCCATAAAGAGGCTCTGCTCCCAGGATATTTTTGCATGCTGGCTAGTAAGTGTGTAAACTATTCATACGAAACTCCTTTCTTTTTTGGTAGTTGTGTTTGTTATATTAAATTTGAGAGGGGTTTTATTTGTCAACTTCGGTAGTTATGCATTTGAAATTTCCAACCTAAATGAAATAATTCCCAGAATATAGCGTGCGCTTGACCTTAAACACATATAAAAAGTATAATTTTAGCTTAATTATAGAACAAGGAAAAATATATTATGAAAGAACCGCAATTTAAACAACTGCGCCAAGCCTATGGCTTTGATGATGTGGCTATTGTGCCGGGTGATGTTACTCTTAATCCAGCCCTTACCGATACATCATGGAAGATTGGCAATATAAAATTTGATATTCCTATTATAGGTGCTGCCATGGACGGCTCTATGGATGTGGCCATGGCTGTTAAACTTTCCAAGCTGGGCGGTTTAGGTGTTTTGCATTTAGAAGGAGTACAAACTCGTTTTGATAATCCACAAGAAGCTTTAGAGGCTATTGTAGCTACGCCTCAGGAAGAAGTTACAGCTGTTATGCAGGATTTTTACTCTCGTCCTATTAAGGAAGAGTGTATTGTTGCCCGCATCAAAGAAATTAAAGCTGCTGGTGCAATAGCTGCTGTATCGGTATCGCCCATGAATGCTCACAAATACGCTAACATCATTAGAGAAGCCGGCGCTGACATTATGGTAGTATCGGCTACTTTAACTACCACCCGTTTTATATCAGGTAGTGACAAACCTACTTTAAATCTGCCTGCTCTTTGTAAAGAAATGGGCATTCCTGTGGTGGTAGGTAATTCGGTAACATATTCAGCTACTTTAGAGCTTATGCGTACCGGTGTAGCTGCTGTGCTAATAGGTGTGGGCCCCGGCTCTGCCTGCACCACTCGTGAAGTTTTAGGACTAGGCGTGCCGCAGATTACTGCTACTATGGACTGTGCTGCTGCTAGAGACATGTATTTTGTTGAAAGCGGCCGTTATATACCTATTGTTACTGATGGCGGCATCAACAGAGGTGGTTCTGTCTGCAAAGCTATGGCTTCTGGTGCCGATGCCGTAATGCTGGGCTCTTTACTAGCACAAACGGTTGGTGCTCCAGGCCAAGGTTATCACTGGGGCATGGCTAATCCCAATAGTTTGCTACCGCGAGGCACGCGCATTTATGTTGGTATTAACGGTACAGTGGAGCAGTATCTTTTTGGTCCTACTTCAGTGACTGATGGTTCGCAAAACTTAATCGGTGCTTTAAAAACACTGATGGGTAATGTGGGTGCTGTAAACATCGCCGATTTACACGAAAAAGCCGAGATTATTATTGCTCCGGCTATTAAATCTGAAGGTAAAAGCTGGCAACTTTCTCAGCATCCCAGATAAAATATCTTAAAAGTCATAAAGAGAGGTTTAAACCCCTCTTTTAGATTATGCATACGTATAAGAAGACATCTTTACTGTTCTTTTGGAGCAAATGTTATTCTCTGTTGTATTCTGTTACTTCGCATTCGGCAAAGTAGAGGCTGCTTTCAAAAAGGGCGGTTTCTATGGCATCGCTGCCATGTACCGAATTAGCTTCAATACTTAAACCTAAATCACCGCGGATAGTACCTTTTTCGGCATTTGCTGGGTTAGTGGCACCCATAACGACACGCGCTCTTTTCACAGCGTTATCGCCCTCAAAAATAGCTGCTGCAATAGGGGCAGAGGTAATTGACTGAATTAAGTCGTTAAAAAAAGGGCGTTCTTTATGAACGGCATAATGTTTGGAAGCCAAAACTTGATTAGCTTGCAGCATTTTTAGTGCTACCAGCTTTAAACCGCTTTTTTCCAAACGAGCGATGATTTCGCCGGAAAGGCCTCTTTTAACGGCATCAGGTTTTACCAGAACCAATGTTCTTTCCAAAATTGTTCTCCTCGTATTTTATATTTTGCCATTTTAACATATGACCGTCTTTTATTATAAATAAATCTAATTATCTTGTTTGGGTAATCCAACTGTTTTATTACTTAAAGTTATGGGTGGTTTGCGTAAATACAATGGCGCTGGCACCTCATCTTGCGCCTCTTGCAATTTAGGTAACCCGGCTTCTATTAGAAAAGAGGCACGGCGTATGTTTTGTGCGAAAGTGGCTATTATAGCCATAGAGCCCAATTTTTCTTTAATACTGGTGCTTGTTTGATTTACGTACTCTCCACAGAATATGGTCGGGCAGGTTATTTTGTATAGGATCTCATTTAAAGTACTGATGTGTTCTTCTTGAATTATAGTAAGTCTGTCGTTTAAACTTTGATAAGTAGCTGTATATATCTCACCACGTCCAGCGTCCATTAAGCATATTATGTTAAGTCCGCTATCTTTAAAAGGCAGGGCGTTTTCTTCCATGGCTGAGACGAAAACCACTGGAATATTTAAGCTCATGCCCAATCCTATACCTAAACTCATGCCGGCTCTAGCACCATTAAAGCTGCCTGGTCCTTTGGCACATACTATGCCTTTTAACTCATTAAAATTGCGCCCTAAAGAGAGCATGGCTTTTTCTATAGTGGGCAGAGTAGTGGTAGTGTGCTGTTCTTTAGCCAGCCAAGTGTTTTCATATAAAATATTGCTGTCATAAAGACAAACTGAAGCAAAATTAGTACAGTTATCTATAGCCAAATACACTTACGGCATCTCCTCTAACAGTTCTTCATATAGGGCACCATGAGCTTCCAGTTTTAAGCGGCGCCCTTCTTTTTCTAAAGAAATTTGTATATATAGATATTCTGACGGGAACAGGCCTGATGTAGCCTTTTCGGCCCATTCTATCACCGAAACACCTTGTCCGTATATATAGTCATCTAACCCCAGATCAAAAATAGAAGTTTGATCGTCCAGTCTATATAAATCCATGTGATACAACGGCAGGCGCCCGTCGTAATATTCTTTAATCAACACAAAAGTAGGACTGGTAATCTCTTCGCTAATATTAAGCCCGTAAGCTATTCCTTTAGCCAGGCATGTTTTGCCGGCACCCAAATCCCCTCCGCACAAAAAAAGTGCTCCGCTAAAAGCGTGTTGCCCCAAAAGGCAACCTATTCTTTGGGTATCATTGACAGTAAGGCAATAGTATTCCTTAGTTTTAGCCAAAATGTTTATATCCTTTGCGTTCAAAAATACGACCATTTAAGTCTTGTATTTGGCCTACGTTTTCTTTGGTAAAAGTACCGACTAATGTCACTGGTATATTAGCTAAAGCTTTAATCCGGTTAAAATGTTTAGGAGAAGCACTGAATATGAGTTCGTAATCTTCTCCGCCACTCAAAGCGGCGTTTAGGGTGCTTTTACGGCCAAAAAAATCTAAAGCTTGGCTATCTAACGGCAGGGCCTCAGTGTCTAATATAACTCCTAATTTACTTTCATCCAATATATGACCTACATCGGCTAAAAAGCCATCTGAGCAGTCTATGGCGCACTTAATGCCGTTTTGCAAAAGCATCTGTCCTAGAGCTAGACGTGGTTGCGGGCGCAGATGAGCTTGCATAAGCTTTTTTTGCAAGGAAACATCTGTCGACAGATTTTGGCTAAGAGTTTTTAAACCTAGATGAGAAAGACCTAACGTTCCTGACACTACCAGTATATCGCCTTCTTTAGCACCGCTGCGCAGCAACATATTTTTACCATAAGTTTTACCGATAACAGTTACTGCCAGAGCTAATTTCGGGCTTTTACTGATATCACCGCCGACAATGGCGCATTTCTGTTCGGCAGCCAAATAAGCCATGCCATCAAAAATCTCTTGCACGTCTTTTATAGATACGTATTCCGGCAGGCTTAAACCTACTAAAGCGTACAGTGGTTTACCACCCATAGCGGCTATGTCGGAAAGATTAGCAGCTAAAGCCTTATAGCCTATATCGTAAAATGAATAATATTGAAGTGAAAAATGTATATCTTCTTGTAATATGTCTAGGCAAGAAATCTGCCTCATGTAACAAGCACAATCATCGCCTATGGATAACTCGGCTTTTGGTAAAGAGTAATTATCAAGCGTTTGTTTAATACGCTTAATAATATCAAACTCATCTGCATTAGCTGTTTTTCTCACAATTTTCAATTATAGCACATAGGAATTTTTACATAAAAGGCAATAACAAAGTGGGTTTTGATTGTTTTTTACCTTGACAAGGTTGGTGCTTTCACATACTATTAACAGTGTTGTATTATATAATATTGGCTTAAAACCATTCACATAATAATGGGTAGCCGCTCGTTGCTTATGCAGCCGGGCAGATACAGCTTTTTCAATACTCATAAGGAGAAAAGATGGAACCCGTTAAGAGCATTCCCGAAACATATACAGAAGATCCCGGTTTTGATTCTGAGGCAGCTAAAAAAAGAAAACAATATATGGTAGATCTGTTTGTTAAACAGGCCAAAAATTATGATTTTCATGATGATATTTATGGTCTTTATGCTCATCGTTTTTGGATGAGACAGACTATGAAGATTATCAATAAACATTTTGCTCAGTATAACAAAGTGCAAATGCTGGATTTAGCTTGTGGTACCGGTTTTGTAACTTTTAATGTAGCCAAAAAGCATGATAAAGTTGATATAGATGCTTTTGACATTTCTCCTGATATGCTAGAAGTGGCTAAGGCTCGCAAAGAAAAGAACTTTCCCGACAGAAATATCAAGATTTGGCATGGTGACTCCGAAGTACCATTCGGTGAAAACAAGTATGATATTATTACTGTTTCTTTTGCTTGGCGCAATTTTGCCAACAAAAATTTAGCCACTAAAAATGTATTTAATGCTCTTAAGCCCGGTGGAGTCTTTATTATTCAAGATCTTACCAAACCCGAAGGCAACCCTATGAGAGGTCTTTATCTGTTCTATATGAAGCGTATTTTGCCTATCATGACGGCTATTCTACGCACTGAAAAAAGTGCTGACGAATGGTTATTAAAATCAGTTGTTATGATGCCCAAGAATGCCGACATCATGAAAATTATGGAGTATGCCGGTTTTGCAAACGTACAGTCACGTTATATGAGTTTTGGTATTGCTTGTTTAGTATGGGGTTATAAACTTAATCATATTAAACAAGTTGAAGCATCCCAAGAAGAAACGCCCGAGGAGTAATTTTTCTATGGAAAACATTGAAGAAAAAGCTCCTAACGGCAGTATAAAAGATCCAGGTTTTGATTCTGAGTGGAGCAGAAAAAGAAAACAGGATGTTTTAGATCTGTTTTCTGTACAGGCTAAGACTTATGACCGTGATGATAATCTGATCGGCGGCATGTTGCACCATAACTGGTGTAAAGTAACTATGAAACATGTTGGCGAGTTTGTTAAAAACAAAGATAAAGTACAAATGCTGGATTTAGCTTGTGGCACCGGTTTTATTACTTATAATGTAGCTAAACGTTTTAATAACGTGGAAATAGATGCCTTTGATATTACCAAGGAAATGGTTGATCAGGCTATTTTGCGCTATGAAAAAGAAGGCTGCGGTCGTCATATCCGTTTTTGGGTAGGCGATGCCGAAGTATCGTACGGATCGGAAAAATACGATCTTATTACCAACTGCTTTGCTTTTCGTAACTTTGCCAACAAAAAACTGGCAGTTCAAAACGTATTTGATGCTCTTAGACCGGGTGGCATGTACATTATTCAGGATATGACCAAGGCTGAAAAGGGACCTTTTCGTGCAATGTATTTATTTGCCTTAAAACGTCTTTTGCCGATAGCTGCGCGTATTATCGGTATTCGCGCAGAGTCTCCGCGCTATCTTTATGGCACTGTGCTTCTTATGCCCACTAACCAACAAATCACCGATCTTTTGGAGGAAGTTGGTTTTAGAAGTACCGGATCGGTTTATCTTTCTAGCGGTATGGGCTGCATCATTACAGGTTATAAACCAAACAACAGCCTAAAGGACATACAAAATGAAGATTCTTAAATGCCCCACGGGTCACAATAGATATATCAATGTGTATTACGGCAATAATATTTTGCACCAGTTGGAAGGGCTAGCCAGAGAACTGGATGCCGATAAGTTTTTTATCATCACTGACAGCGGTGTGCCACAGACTATCAAAGATGAAGTAAAAGATATTCTTTCTTGTGTAGTCGATACACACTTACTGGAAGTGCCGTACGGTGAGGAAAGCAAATGCTTTGGCATTATTGAAAAACTGGGCGGGCAAATTTTAGATATGATGGCTACCAAAAGCAGCGTTGTTGTCTGTTTAGGTGGTGGCGTAGTGGGTAATATGGGCGGGTTGCTGGCCGCTCTTTTATTCCGTGGCATACGCTTTTTCCATATTCCCACCACTATGGTGGCTCAGATAGATTCCTCTATAGGCCAAAAACAGGCCATCAACTATAAAATGGGCAAGAATATGTTTGGCCAATATTATCCGCCGCAATTTGTTTTTGTTGATTTTAATTTCTTGCGTTCATTATCTATGCGTCATATACGCGCCGGTATGGCCGAAAGCGTTAAGCATGGCTTATGTCAAAGTGAAGCTTTCTTCGAACAAATAAATGCCGTCGCTCCTAATTTTAGTGACAAAGATATTGATGAAATATCTTTAACCACTATTGAGTTAAAGTTAGAGTTAATGGAAATAGATCCCTATGAGGGTAAACTTGATCCACAATTGGAACTGGGCCATACTATAGGGCATGCCGTAGAGATTATTAAATATGGCAGTCTTTTACATGGTGAGGCTATTGCTATTGGCATGACCGCTGAGACTAAAATCTCGGTGGCTTTAGGCTATATGAAACCTGAGTTACCTAAACGTATCGAAGCTTTGTTTGAGAAAATAGGTCTGCCTACCAAAATTCCTGCTGAAATTACTATAGACCAGATATTTGAAACTTTAAAATATGATAATAAACGCCGCGCAACTCCCACTAAATTCTTCTTGTTAGAAGACTTTACACGTTTTCATACCGATGCCGAAGGCAAGATCGGGGACTTGGTAGCGCCGCAAACGGTGAGAGAAGTACTTGAAAGCTGTTACTAATGAATTTAAGCATAAAGGACCTGTATTAGCTGACTGGCTGGCGGCTGCCCGCTTTAAATTTTTACCGCAGGGCGTTATGCCGGTCATTATCGGTGTGTCGCTAGCTTATGCTGCCGACAGTTTTTCTTGGCTTTATTTTATTTTGGCTTTTATAGCTGCTGCCTGTGTGCAGATAGGGCTTACAATGCTTAATGATACGCTAGATTACTCTTATGGTACTGACAAACTTAGATTGAATGAAAAAAATCCCTATAGTGGCGGTAGCGGCGCTTTTGTTGAAGGGCGCATAGATGCTAAAAGTTCTTTAAAAGTTATCGCTGGCCTTTACACTGTAGCTTTAGTTATAGCTATTTACTTGGTTGTTACTGTGGGTTGGGGTATTTTACTAGTGGCTGTCATTGGTGCTGCCATCTCCATTATTTACTCAATACGTCCTTTCCATTTAGCATACCGCGGTCTAGGAGAACTGGCTATGCTAATTGGCTATGGTCCCATCATTACCATGTTTGCCTATTACGCACAGACAGGTGCTTTTAGTTGGGGTAGTTTTTGGACAGGTATTATTCCCGGTTTTTGCATGTTTACCATGATTCTTATTAACTCTATGCCCGATGCTGTTGAAGACAAATTAGCAAACAAGAAAAATATTTGCTATCGTCTGGGCCTCAAAAACACTAAAAATTTGTATTTAACATGTCTGGGGCTCATTTTTATTTATGTATTGCTTCTAGTGATTTTAGCGGTTTTATCGGCTTGGTGCTTACTTGTTCTGCTAGGCTTGCCGCTGGCTATAGTCTCCGGTTATTATGCACAAAAATACTATGATAATCCCATCAAACTGGCTTTTTCCAATAAATATATGGTCTTTTTATATTCTTTTACCATGGTTGCTGTTGCTTTAGGGATTTTGTTAGGAGTTTAGTTATAAATGTGTAAGCCATCATTTTTTGAAAAAATAGCTCCTGTCTATGAAGTGTTGACACGCATGTTCATGCTTGGTACTTTTACTAGTATCAGAAAGCGTATTTTATCTGAAGATACTTTGGAAATGAAAGTGCTGGATCTGTGCTGTGGCACTGGTTATATTACTAATACTATACAAGCTAAAGAGGTTGTGGGTGTGGATTTTAGCGATGCCATGCTAGCAATTAATGCTAAAAAAGAGCGTCCAAGTAAAACTCTTATCAAAGGTAATGCCTATCACTTGGAAGGTTTTGAAAATAATACTTTTGATCGCATATACAACACCTCAGCTTCGCATGAATTTAAACGTTTTGACATGGTTATTGAACGTGCCGGAAATATTTTAAGATCCGGCGGTAAGTTTTATTTGTATGATATTCATCAGTCATTCAATTTTTTCTACAAAATGGTGGTCAATACTGTCTATCGCTATATAGTTGAACACAATTTTATGTGGGTGCATAGCAAGGAAGAGTGGATAGAGATGTTTACTAAAGCCGGTTTTGAGATTGAAGAGTTAGATATTAAACGCGGTGTTTTTATTTATATTGTAGCCAGAAAAAAATAAAGTTTTTAAATCTAATATTTTCATGAAAAGAGCGGAGTCGCCTGTTCTTTTTGTTTTATCTTAGGTTAAAGTGTTTATAAGTGTACTTCTATTGTCTAAAATATATTATAATTATATACTCTGAATACATCGATCTCCTTAAGGAAGAGTAACAGATGTCTAAGTTTAGCCAAGATCGTAAACAACATCTTACTGCTCGTGAAGTTGCCGCTGTTAAAAGCGGTGTTCTTTATGAAGAGGTAAAAGCTTTTTTGGCTCGCTATCATTTAGACCCTAAAAAAAGTCTTGGTCAAAACTTTCTTATTAGTGAAGAGGCCTTGCAGGATGCTATAGATGCTGCCGATATATCGCAAGAAGATTTTGTGCTGGAAATTGGTCCCGGTCCCGGTACTCTGACTAGAAGACTGGCTGTGCAAGCAGGGGCAGTAGCGGCTATAGAATTAGATGATAAAATCTTTAATGCTTTACAAAAAGATTTCAGAGATATTTCCAATGTTACTATTCTGCATGGCAATGCCTTGGAGATAAATACTGCACAAGTTTACCGAGAATATGGATGCGGATTGCGTTTTAAAATAGTAGCCAATATTCCTTACTACATTACTTCGGCTTTGTTAAAACATTATCTTAGCACTCCATTTAAACCGCAGACTATAGTTATGCTTATGCAAAAGGAAGTGGCTTTACAGGTCACAAACTTGAAAAACAGGAGTTTATTGTCACTGTCAGTGCAATATTATGGGCAGGCTGATATAGCAGGTTTTGTGCGAAGGAGTAGTTTCTTACCGGTCCCCAAAGTAGACTCAGCTTTTTTACGCATACAAATATATGACCGACCATCTCTTCATGTAAATGAGGAACGTTTCTTTGCTTTAGCTAGGTTTGCTTTTTCGCAAAGTCGCAAGACTTTATTAAATTCTTTAGCAGCTTCTTTGAGTATAGATAAAGAAGATTTGATGTCTATTTTACTCAAGGCCGATGATGAATATCTAAAAATACGTGCCGGTGCTCTTAGTCTTGTACAATGGCAAAAACTATATGACATTATGTCGGAGCATGATAGTTTATGGAAGTAATTGCGCGTGGCAAGATCAATCTGACTTTGGAAATTATCGGCTCTCGGTCTGATAGTTACCATAATCTGCAAAGTATCATTCAAACAATTTCTTTAGCTGATGAAATAAGTTTGTATTTAAATTCCGGTATTAGTGTGAGTGGTGAAGGATATGGTTTTGAGGCCGGTAAAAGTCTTGTAAAAAAGGCGGCTATGCTTTTAAAAGAAAAAAGCGGCTATAGTGGTGGTGTGCGAATATACGTTAAAAAAAATATCCCTTTCCAGAGCGGCATGGGTGCCGATAGTTCATGCGCTGCTGCCGTTTTAAAATGTTTAAATGTATTGTGGGGAATACATTTTTCTTTAGAAGATCTAGTTTTATTGGCTAGTGAACTTGGCAGCGATGTACCATTCTTTATTTTTGGAGGTACTGCTTTCATGCAAGGGCGCGGAGAACAGATTACACCATTGCAGTCTTTACCGCAAACTTATTTTTGCGCACTTTTCCCCCAGCTTAAATTACCAATGCAAAAAACATCTTTGGCTTATGCAGCTATAGCGAAAAAAGGATTTGACAGTGGTTTACGAACAATATCCTTTAGCCAAAAACTGCAGACCGGAATACCTATAGTGCTTAATGACTATTACAACTGTTTTGATAACATAGGATCTGTCTTGTATGCTGGCTATGAATTTTTTAGGGAACAAATGTACCAAGCCGGTGCCGATCATATTATGATGTCAGGCAGCGGACCAGCTTTAATTACTCCCTGTCAAAATGAAGATCAAGCTTTGAAAATATGTTTTAACTTACTAGCTGTAGGCCATCAAGCTACTGTTTTTTATACTATATAATGCCTCGTTAACACATGCACAACGCATATGATTTTTAAATAAGAGATGCTATAATAAAAGCCGCATCTAGTTATTTAAAGGAGAGGGTATGCCAGATACTAAGACTAATTTAATGAACGCTTTTGGCGGTGAAAGTAAAGCCGCCATGAAATACTTAGTCTATGCTGCTAAAGCCGATGACGAAGGCCAACCACAGGTAGCCAAACTGTTTCGTGCTGCTTCTAGAGCTGAAACTATTCATGCTATCAATCATCTTAAAGCGGCCAGTTTTATAAGTACTACTGAGCAAAATTTACACGATGCTATAGAAGGCGAACATGACGAGTTTACTAATATGTATCCTATTATGATTGAAAAATCTCGTAGTGACGGTGATAAAGTGGCTGAGGCAAGTTTATTTCGTGCCAATCAAGTGGAAAAAACTCATCATGCTATGTATAAAGCGGCGGCAGCTTCTATAAAAGACGGTGAGATTTTGGAACTTAAACCAGTTTATGTTTGCGAAGTCTGTGGCAATACTATCAGTGGACCCCTACCTGACCTTTGCTCGGTATGCGGTGCCGTCAAGAAAGCTTTTTTTGAAATAAAGTAGGGAAGCCATATGGCTTCCCTACTTTATTTTTGACTTTAAATGCCGAAAAATTATGATATATTATCTATATAAGATCGATATGAGAGTAAAAACAAAATGTTGGAAATTCCTGAAAGTCAAAACATAGCTAAACAGATAAACGAAAATCTTTGCGGTCAAACTATCGCCAAAATAGCAGTCGCTGTTTCTTTGCACAACTTTGCTTTTTTCAGTGCTTCTCCGCAAGAATATTCACAAATGTTAAATGGTCAAACTATCGATAAGGCTCAGGCCGCTGGTGGGTTCGTAGAGATTTTTTTAGGGAAAATGCGTCTTTTATTAAGTGATGGGGTTAACGTCCGTTATTACAAAAAAGGCGAAAAAATGCCGCTTAAACACCAATTGCTGCTGGAATTTAATGGCGGCAGCGCTTTGGTGTGCACGGTGCAATTATACGGCATGCTACTGGCTTTTAGAGAGAATACTTTAGATAATTTTTACTATCAAGTGGCTAAAAACAAACCCAGTCCATTAAGCCATGAGTTTACTTGGGATTATTTCATTGATATATATAATACTACTAAACCTAGTCTGAGTGCTAAAGCTTTACTGGCTACCGAGCAGCGCATACCTGGTTTAGGCAACGGAGTATCTCAAGATATTCTCTTTAACGCTGGTATAAATCCACGCAGTAAACTGTCCTCCCTTGAACAACAGGATTTAAAGGCCTTATATAAAAGTGTTCAAGAGACTCTGCACAAAATGACTGAGCAGAGCGGACGTGATAGTGAAAAAGACTTGTTTGGTATCAAAGGCGGGTATAGAACTATTCTAAGTTCTCAAACTTGGCAAAATCCATGTCCCAAATGTGCAACTACTATTGTGCGTCAGGCTTTTTTAGGTGGCAATATTTATTTTTGTCCGATATGCCAGCCTTTTAAAGGATAGTGTGATCTAAGGAAAGCAATACAAAATACTGACTTAAAAGTATCCAATACAGCAAAATAGTAAATAATATCGTGGCCTGCGGAGTTATAAAGCAAATAATGGATGTTTTACAATAAAAAGCTGCTGGTTACTTGTCGCGTAAAATTGTTGTGTATATTACAAATATGATTTTGTGTGCAAAAGGCAGGCCATTTATGGTGCAAAAACTAAAACCGATATAAATGTTATTAGAAAATCTTACATAGCTGATAAAATGGATAGGTAAAACATGTGGTCAAATCATACTAGGCTTATTTAAGTAAGATAGCGGCGTTGCCAGGCGTATTTTTTAGCAAATTCTTTCTCATCTTGGTAGTCATTAAAGCCGTAATTTAACTTTTGTTGCAAAGTTTTATGCAATACCTCAGCCATAGAAAGGCCATTGCCCATGCCCATATCTATAAGAGTGTGACCGTTGATATTTAATTTTATTTCTCGCAGTTTTTCTTTAAAATATTCAATATTTTGCTTGGTTTGATTACCTACGGTAATTTCAGAAAGAGCAGTATTTAAAGCTTCATCTTGAAAATCATGCAGAAACTGATATATTTCAAAGTTAGTTTTGCACTGAGCAATAGACGGCAATATACTTTTTAGTTTAATGCATTGGTCAAGTAGACGCATGGTGGAGCGAGTAGGGTTCATTTTTTTCATAAAAAGACGTTGCTCAACACTGTTTAAACTCCAAAAAAGTAGTGACAGGTACATGTTGGGTGAAACATCATATTTTTGCCTAGCTGTTTTAAAGCTGGTCGCTACTTGTTCTATGTCTACTTCGGGTAATATATACTTTAAAAGGCCTAAGTCTTGCCAAAAACGCAAAGTTTTCTCCGGCTCTTTTTCATGTAGAGCGGTGGTCAGTTCATTATATATACGATCTGCGCTTAATAATTTAATAAAATCAATATCACGCTTTAACAGTTCCAGTGTTTTACTTTCTATAGTAAAATCTAGTCTGGAGGCATAGCGGGTAGCACGGTACATGCGCGTAGGATCGTCTTGGAAGCTTGTTTCGTGCAATATGCGTATGATTTTATCTCTTAAATCATTATGCCCGGCAAATGGGTCTATAAGGCTACTGTTATCAGTCAAAGAATAGGCCATAGCGTTAATAGTAAAGTCACGCCTTTTTAAGTCCTCTAGGATATCATCGGTTTTTTCTATAATTGGCAAAGCCGCTGGATGTGGGTAGCTCTCTTTACGTAAAGTAGCCAAGTCCACGGTAATTTTGTCGCAGACTAAAGTGGCGGTTCCGAAACTATGATGAGCGGTTATAGTGGCTTCTTTAGCAAAAGCACTTGCCAAAACAACAGCATCGCCTAGTACAGCTATATCTATATCGTATACAGGTATGCCCATCATGGCATCGCGTACAGCACCGCCCACTAAGTACAGCTTATATTTGAACACGTTGGCTAATGTAAGTTTATATATAATCTGGCGCTGTTGCTCACTGTAGCTTTTTTCATCTAGCGGTATTACCACTTTATGGTCGTTTTCATTAAAAATAGTCATATATTATGTTCCGAAAGCGAATTATAACATATTGGCAGTATTTTATATATTGATAGGCATACACCAAAAATATATAATGATTTAAGCTTCAGAATTTAGGCAAAAAGGTGATAGATATATGACTTTGGTGGCTTTAGTGGGTATGGCAGGTGCTGGCAAAAGTGAAGTGTCCAGTGTTTTTATCAAATGCGGTTATACTAAAATAAGATTTGGCGATATCACTGAAGAAGAAGTAAACAGGCGTCAATTACCTCTTAATGAGGAAAATGAGCGTATTATACGCGAAGGTTTTCGCAAAGAGTATGGTATGGCAGCTTTTGCGATTTTAAATTTGCCTAAAATAGATAAAGCTATTACTGAAGGTTGCAACGTTGTTATAGACGGACTTTATTCTTGGGAAGAGTACGGAGTGCTCAAAGAGCATTATGGTGCAGATATTAAAATTTTAGCAGTAATTACTTCGCCGGCAACGCGTTATATGCGCTTAAAAACTAGAACCCATCGTTCTTTAACGGCCGAGCAGGCTTGTTCACGTGATAAATCTGAGATAGAAAATATCAATAAAGGTGGTCCCATAGTTATGGCTGATTATGCTATTATTAATGAAGAAACTTTAGAATATTTACAATATAAAACGCGTCAAGTGATTGATATTTTGGATTAAGAGAAATGACAAAAAGACCATCGGCTGATCAATATTTTTTAAAAATAGCTGCTTGTGTAGCCGAACGCTCCACTTGTCTGCGCCACCACGTAGGCGCTGTCCTTGTACGCGATAAACATATTATTTCTACCGGTTATAATGGTGCTGCTGCCGGTGCGGCTGATTGCCTTACTTTAGGTTGTTTGCGAAACGCTCAAAATATACCTTCCGGCACTCGTCATGAAATATGCCGCGCTATTCATGCCGAGCAAAATGCTATTATTCAAGCTGCTTTGCATGGTGGTACGACTGAGGGAGCTACTATATATTGTACCCATACCCCTTGTATTTTATGTGCCAAAATGTTGGTCAATGCTAAAATTAAACGTTTTGTAGCTTGCAGCAGCTATGCTGACGCTTCTTTTATAGCACTTTTTAAAGAAGCAGAAGTGCAGTTTGAAATATTAACTCTTTCTGACGGGATTCTTTAGTTATAACTATACCCACAAAAAACCAGGCGGTGTTTGCATTATACTCAATGTAGAAAAATATAAATAAACGCGCGGTTATAAATATATGATTGAGCTTGAAAGTTTACCAAATATAGGAAAAGTAAGTGCGGCCGCTCTTAAAGCAGCAGGCATCAATAGTGGCGAAGAATTAAGAGAAATAGGTGCTCAGGAAGCTTTCTTACGTATACATAAATATGTGGACAGTACTGCTTGTTCAGCTTTTCTTTTGGGTTTGGCCGGTGCCGAAAAAGGTGTGCCCAAGAGAATGTTGGATGTTAAAACTAAAGAGCAATGTAAAGTGTTTTATGACAAACTAAAGCAGGCATAATATTCGCATTTTAATCTAAGTTTTCCTATAATTTTTTAAACATTAACAACCTTGGCAAAGATAAATAAAGCCAGTACAATATATACAACTTAATTTGTTAGGAATAAAGTAAAAATGAATACACCACGTATCATGCTGGCTGCTTTTGCCAGCGGTAGTGGCAAGACTACTGTTACCTGTGCACTTCTGCAAGCTCTGGTCAATAAAAATTTAAAATCTGCTGCTTTTAAATGCGGACCAGACTATATAGACCCCATGTTTCATAGTCAAATTATCGGCGTGCCTTGCTGTAATTTAGATGTTTTTATGTTGGGAGAAGATATTGTTCTTTCTTTACTGGTCAAAAACAGCAATCAGGCCGATATAGCTGTATTGGAAGGTGTTATGGGCTATTATGATGGTCTTTACGGCGTTAGTACTTATGCCAGTTCCTATCATGTAGCCGATATAACCAAAACACCGGTGGTATTGGTGGTAAACGGTGGTGGTACTTTTTTAAGTTTAGCTGCTCTTATTAAAGGGTTTGCTGCTTTTAAAACTGATTCTCATATCAAAGCTGTTATTTTAAATAACATCAGTAGTAAATCTTACAATATGTATAAAACAATTATTGAAGAGGTCAGCGGCCTGCCTGTGCTGGGGTATTTACCTAAATTACCACAGGCAATATTTGATAGTCGTCATTTAGGACTGGTAACGGCTGCTGAAGTAAAAGACTTAAAAGAGAAAATGAATATTTTGGCACAAAATGCCCAAGAATATATAGATATAGATGCTTTTCTAAAAATAGCTGCTCAGGCAGCGCCTATAGAGACTACCTATATTGCTGCTGCCAAAGTGGCTGAGGTAACTATTGCTATAGCTTGTGATAAAGCTTTTTCTTTTTACTATGCCGATGGTTTGGATGTACTTAAAGAAATGGGCGCTGTTTTGGTGCCCTTTAGCCCGCTTGCAGATAAAAAATTGCCATTATGCAATGGACTTATTTTAGGCGGTGGCTATCCGGAACTATACGCTAAAATTTTACAAGATAATATCTCTCTAAGGCAGGATATTTTGCAAAAATATTTAGACGGTTTGCCTATATATGCTGAATGTGGCGGTTTTATGTATCTTTTGGATTCTTTAAAACAAAAAGATGGCGCGGTTTTTAATATGTGCGGAGTAATAAAAGGACAGAGTTTCATGACCGATAGCCTAAAACGCATGGGCTATGCTACTGTTACCTGCCAACAAGACAATATATTATGTTGTAAGAACATGGCGGTCAAAGCTCACGAGTTTCATTGTAGCGACAGCACTAATAATGGCAACGTTTTTATGGCGCAAAAAAATAATGGCCAAAGCTGGCCATGTATACATGCTAACGGCCAAATTTTTGCTGGCTACCCGCACTTTCATTTTAGTGGTGCGCCTATTCTGGCACAAAACTTTATAAAGGCCTGCGCTGCTATAAATAAATGACAATTGACTAACCACTTTTATCTCTCTTTATGCTATATTTAATATATGGATCTGTTTGATTATAATCAAAGCCAAAGTATTACTGGGCCACTGGCAGCGCGTATGCGTCCGCGCACCCTTGTCGAATTTTATGGTCAAAGTCATATTGTAGGAGATGGCAAGCCGTTAAGACGGGCTATTGAAAGTGGCTCAATACCCTCTATTATTTTATGGGGGCCGGCTGGTGTGGGCAAAACTACTTTGGCACGTATTATATCTGCTGAGACCAGCTCTTATTTTTCTCCTATGTCAGCTGTAGCCGCCGGTGTAGCTGATTTGCGTAAAGTGATATCAGAGGCTAAAGACCGCTATAAAACGTATGGCCAGCACACCATTCTCTTTATAGATGAAATCCATCGTTTTAATAAGTCTCAGCAAGATGCTGTGCTGCCATACGTTGAAGATGGTACGGTAACTCTTATCGGTGCTACCACTGAGAATCCTTCTTTTGAAGTAAACTCGGCTCTTATTTCACGTTCGCGGGTATTTCGGCTTAATCAACTGACAGCTGATGATCTGAGAAATATATTGCAACAAGCATTAAATGATAAAGAGCGTGGCTTGGGGCAAGAAAAAATAGATATTAACGCTGATGGCCTAGATTTTATAGCTCAAGCCGCCGGCGGTGATGCCAGAAGCGCGTTAAATGTATTAGAAATGGCTGTATATACATCTGATGTTGACGAACATGGTTATAAAAGAATAAGTTTGGAACAGTTGGCCGATTCTGCCCAGCGCCGTGCTCTGCCGTATGATAAAAATGCCGATATGCATTATGATATTATATCAGCTTTACATAAATCTATACGAGGTAGCGATCCTGATGCTGCCTTATATTATATGTTTCGCATGTTGGAGGCTGGAGAAGATCCGCTTTTTATTGTCAGACGTCTAATACGTGCAGCTTCCGAAGATATAGGTATGGCCGACAGCAATGCCTTATTGGTCGCCTGTGCCGCCAAAGATGCTGTGATATTTGTGGGTCTGCCGGAGGCCGATATTGCTCTAGCTCATGCTGTTGTCTATTTAGCTACTGCTCCTAAATCAAACTCTTTAGAAATGGCTTTGTCTAAAGTACAACAGGCCATAGAAAAGGAAGGACCGCTGGAGGTACCTATTCATATACGCAATGCTCCTACTAAGCTTATGAAAAATATGGGTTACGGTAAAGATTACAAATATCCACATGATTTTCCCGGACATTTTGTGTACGAAGAGTATTTGCCGGATCAATTACAGGAAAGACGATTTTATGAACCGAGTGAAATGGGTTTGGAAAAAAGGGTGAAAGAACGGTTACAAATGTGGTGGAAAGGAAAATATGATAGTGTTCACTGATATATAGCGAGAGCAGTCTGTTGAAATCTCTTAAAGGTAGCCGGTGTTGTTAAAGCCTGCCAAAGCTTCAAGGAAAGGTCTACCATT
>WRFJ01000004.1 GCA_009778865.1 Chloroflexota bacterium
AATAGCTTCGGAAACAGCTTTAACCGCTTCGCTTTGATTAATCATCTTTTCATGAATGCGTTCTTCCATATGCACCAGTTTTTGTGCTTCTTCTTCTACCATATGTGCAATAGGAATGCCCGTCCAGGCTGACACCAATTCAGCTATTTGTTCTTCGCCAACTTTTTGAGTGATTTTTTCACTCTTAATCCACTCTCCACGAGCCTTATTATATCTTTCTTCGGTTTGTAAACGCTCAGCCTTATATTTAGCTATAGCTTCGTAGTCCTGTTTTTCAGCAGCAGCTTCTTCTTGGTCAGTTAACGAGGCCAGCTCTTTGCTTAAATCTTTAACATTTTGCGGAGCACTTTCAGTATCCAAACGTACTTTAGAAGCCGCCTCATCAACGAGGTCAATAGCTTTATCGGGCAGATAACGGCCGGTCATATATCTTTTGGAGAGTTTAACAGCAGCTAAAATGGCATCATCAGTGATTTCAATTTTATGATGAGCTTCATAGCGCGGTTTAAGGCCGCGCAGAATCTCTATAGCATCTTCAGTATTAGGTTCATTGACGTGTACTGGCTGAAAACGCCTCTCTAAAGCCTTGTCTTTTTCTATGTTTTTAGTATACTCGTCCTGGGTAGTAGCACCTATACATTGCAGTTCGCCTCTGGCTAAAGCTGGTTTTAAGATGTTGGAGGCATCTAGTGAACCTTCGGTAGCACCGGCGCCTACTACAGTATGTAGTTCATCTATAAATAAAATAACACCGCCGTTACCTTTTTCAGATGCTTCTTGGTTAGATTTTTCCACCTCATCTATGACAGCTTTAAGTCTTTCTTCAAATTCACCACGGAATTTACTGCCGGCTACCAAAGCGCCCATATCAAGGGCCATTAGGCGCTTGTTTTTTAAGCTTCTGGGCACATCATCGGAAACTATTTTTTGAGCTACGCCTTCCACCACCGCCGTTTTGCCCACGCCAGCCTCACCTACCAGAACAGGATTGTTTTTAGTGCGCCGCCCTAAAATCTGCATAACACGGCGTATTTCAAAATCACGACCGATAACCGGGTCCAGCTTGCCTTTTTTAGCCTGAGCCGTAACATCTTTGGCATATTTTTCCAGTGAGCGATATTTACTTTCGGCACGCGGATCATCTACTTTATGAGAGCCGCGTATATTATCCAAAGCACTGTACATTTTTTCTTTAGTGCTACCAAAAGCATTCAATATGGGGAAAACCTGTAAATCATCTATTAAAGCTAAAAATAAATGTTCTATACCGATAAATTCATCGTGCAGACGATCGGCCTCATTTTTGGCGTGGTAAAGCATGCGCTCCACTGCTGGCGTAGAGGTAATCATATTGCCGCCCGATACTTTAGGGCTTTTCTTTATTTCCTGTTGCACGCTTTCACGTACCATATCTATATTAACGCCCATTTCATGGAAAATATCTTCGGCCAGACCTCTGGGCTGGTTTAGAAGAGAGGCCAATACATAGATAGTGTCTATTTGTGAATTTTTATTTTCTCTGGCTACATGGGCTGCCTCATTCAGGGCATCTTTGGCCGCTTCAGTAAAACGTTCTTCAAAATTTGGCATATTCTTAAGTTTTTCCCCCTGCTATTGATTGTCCACAATAAATTTTTTTAAATGAGTATTTTCTTTGGTTAACTTGCTAACTTTTTGCTGTAAAGCATCATTATCTTTTTGCAACTCTTCTATTCTGTTTAATAAGTTAAAAATAACTTCCACGCCGGCCATATTGATACCCAGTTCATCAGAAAGACGTATGGCACGGCGTAATCTTTCAATATCATCTTCAGAATACAGACGTATATTGCCGTCGGAACGCGAGGGTGATATTACTCCTACGCTTTCATAATAGCGCAGTTTATAAGTTTGAACTCCCAGCATTTTAGCAGCTATGGAAATAACATAGCGTGGGTGCATAGTATTATCATTGTTTTTCATTCTATGGCCTCTTTACTGGCTCTGCCGGTATTGTTCCAGCAAGCTTTTTTGTTTCTCATTAAGTACCGTAGGTAAAAGAGCGTTTACCGTCACTAACAAATCGCCAAAGTTTTTAGCTTGCGGCATGCCTTTGCCTTTGAGAGTAAAAGTCTGACCGTTTTGAGTATGAGGCGGCACAGTCAGCATTAGAGTTTTGCCATCTATAGTAGAAACAGGCGTCTCGCTACCTAAAATCATCGCCTCAAAAGGCACTTTAATGCTTGTTTTAAGATTAAACCCATCAACTTCAAAACGAGCGTGTGGAATAATACGTACAACAATATATATATGACCGGCTTCGCCGCCACTAATGCCGGAGCCGCCCTTACCACGCACGCGTACTTTACCGCCGTCTTTAATGCCGGCTGGTATTTTTACTTCTATTTTCTTACCGTCGGGTAAAGAAACTTGCACCGAAGTGCCATGGCAGGCCTCTTCTAATGAGAGTGCAATAGATATCTCATAATCCTGTCCTTTAACAGGGCCGCGAGAAGCAGTTCTGCCAGTTCGGCCAAAGCTGCCACCAAGCAAATCATCAAAAATTGAACTGAAATCACCACCGACACCAGTATAAGTATAGCTGCTGTTAAAAGGATTGCCCGAACCAAAAGAACTGCTGTCTGCACCCTGACGGGGAGCACTGCCATAGCCGGCTTTTTCAAATTGCTCAGCGTGCATCCATTTATCGCCGTATTTATCGTAGGCAGCACGTTTTTTAGAATCGGCTAGTACTTCATAGGCAGCGTTAATCTGTTTAAATTTTTCTTCGGCTTCTTTATTGCCGGGATTAACATCCGGATGATATTTACGTGCTAGACGCCTGAAAGATTTTTTAATTTCTTTTTCGTCAGCGGTTTTAGACACTTCTAGTAAATTATAATAATCTTGATCCATAAAACCTCGTTCTTTTAGACTTATCAAAAGCACAGCATTTTAAAACTGATTTATATTGAAAAGTTAATGTTTCCTGTTAATATATTATACTACTTTTTGATAATTGATTATCAAGTATTTATGATAAATTTTTATTAAATTTTCTATATTTTTGTCGATAAATAATCAAAATACGCTAATAAAAATCTTCCGGCAAGCAAGATTTTGGGCGAACAAAAACAATCTGCCACACAAATTGTGTGGCAGATTGCTGGCAATCTTATATATTTTTTTGTTCAAATACAATTTAAAGCATGCTTTGGAAAGAACCTTGCCCGAAAATAGCATCAGCTTTATAAGATTTAAAGTCACGATACCACCAGTCATTTAGTTCTTTTTCAGTCTTAGCAGCACCGTAATTCATAAAACGGTCCATAGTAGCGTAGAAACCATTAAATAAAGGAGTAATGGCGGCACTAGCACGTACAAACGGATGAATCAAAGCATCGTTTTCGTGGTTAAAGGGGCATAAACCATGGCAGGTGCCACAAGTATTAGGTGCGCCAATACCTGTGCATTTCCACCAGTGAACACGCCAGCCATTATAGCCCGGGCGGCCACCAGGGAAAGGAGCATCAAAGGTATCTCTTTTTTTACGGTCATCGCAAGCAGTAGAAGGACACATCTCAGCACATCTCATGCAGCTCTCACAAAATTTAGTGCCACCAAAGTCAATGGGCGGTGTAGGAGCTAAAGGCATATCAGTAATGAAGAACGAAGTCTTGCGAACGATAATACCATTTGTTGGGCTCATGACATGGCCAGTGCGACCCTGTTCACCAAGACCTGAGAAAAGACCGTAGGGTATGTTCACGCGACCACCGGGGCCACTGCCGTTAGGAGAACCACCCTGTAAATAGCAGTTATAGCCCAGAGTGGTAATAAACCTCTGCATCCAAAATTCAAACATGGCAATATCAGCATAAGCACGCTGACGTGATACATCACCCAAAGGCATTGAGAAGCCGGCACGGCCGGTAGAATCATCTTTAGTATTTTCATAGCTTTTGTGCGTGTAGTTCTGCAAAATAGTAGCTGTGAAAACATATTTCATATTGCCACTAAACTTAATAGTAGCACTATTACCACTGCCAACAACCTCATAAGCACTGGAGGTAGTACCCCACTCTAAAGCTTTAGTGACAAATCTTTCCATTTTGTCATCTATAACTAATGCACCACAGTTGGGAGAACCACAATAGTGAGCAAAGGAGCGTAAAGTTTGGAAGTTGTCTTCGGGCGTACCTTCCCATTTTTGAGCAGCGTTACTATTGGCAGCCATAGGCCAAGTCCAAGTGATGCTGGGAGTGCCAATAGCACTCTTGGCAGCTTGATCACGGTTTGAGCGGCCAGGAATTTTCTTGGCTCTGCCATCAGCTAGCCACTCATTAACACGGGATGAATAATCAGTAGAGGCTGACGAATCGCTGCGACTATCATTGTATGAACCATCAGCTAGATGGCCTTTAAGTACGGTCCAGTCGACTTCAGTAGTAAGGCTACCAAAATCTCTGGCTTTAACCCACCATGGATGATCTGAGCTTTTTTTGGCAGAAGCGGTTAGCTCATCTAAATCTTGAAAGGCTGGAGCTACCGCCGCAGCACCAGCTAACGCGCCAGCACCAATGCCAAGAGCTTTCATAAATTCTCTTCTAGAAAGAGTAGAATGAAATTGCGACATTTTTGTTTTTCCTTTTTGTATTACTAAATTTATTTTTTATATTAAGCAGCGGCAGTACTGTTGCGACGAACAGCCAACAATACAGGAATAATCAAGAAAATAAGAGCCGGTAATCCAAGAACCAATAAGAAACGCCAAGCTACAATGGGTTCGTTTTCACTGAAAGAACTCAGGAAGTTTTGGACGGTAAACAGTAAAAGAATAGCACCGATAGCAAATAACACCCACTCCCACCATCTTACTGAAATTTTGTTGACAATTATAAGGGTGATAAGCACAGCTAAAACAATAGCAAAAAGCAAACCTACAAAAAACATAAGACCATTACTCCTTTCTTTAAGTATTTTTATCTGTCAATAAAAATTAATTTCGCCTTAGAAAAATAACGATATGGCAAAAACAATCATAAAAGTTAACCATTATTAAAAAGTATTATAATTATATTAAGTTATGGTATCGTAAAACTATATATATTGTCAATTATTCGTATTGTTTGTATTTTAGTCTTCAAAATAAAAAATGGATAAATATTGCAGTCAAATAGCTTGTACAACTTTATGGTGTTTTATTAAATTTGCAGCCCGATATTTTGCCCCTTAAGAAGCAAAATGTTATTATTAATTTGGTATCGTAAGACTGCTATAAAGCAGATATGTTTAAAATCTTAAAGAAGCGGGGGGCACGTCCATTAGCAATAAATACAACGAAGCAGGCGTCAATATAGATGCCGCCAATTATACAACTTCTTTGATTAAACAACACGTTAAACAGTCTTTGGGGCGCTTAGGCGTGCTGGCCGGACCTGGGCTTTTCGGTGGCATGTTTGAACTTAAAGGTTACCGAAATCCTGTTTTAGTTTCCTCAGCCGACGGTGTAGGTACCAAACTGTGTATTGCCAATGCATTGGGTATTCATGATACTGTCGGCGCAGATTTAGTAAATCATTGCATCAACGATATATTTACTTGCGGAGCCGATCCTTTATTTTTCTTAGACTATTTTGCTACTGGCAAACTCAATCCGCAGGTGTGCGCCGAGGTAATTAAAAGCATGGCCGAAGCTTGCATGCAAAATAATACAGCATTAATAGGTGGAGAAACTGCCGAAATGCCGGGTATGTACAAAGACAGCGACTATGATATTGCTGGCTTTATCGTCGGTTGCGTGGAAAAAAACGAGATCATAGACGGCCAAAAGATTAAAGAGAGCGATGTGATTTTAGCTATGCCTTCCAACGGTCTACATACCAATGGTTATTCTTTGGCACGTAAAATAATGGGTAACAGTTCTAAAGCTTTAAATACCTACCATACTGAACTTGGTAGCACTTTAGGCCAGGAATTCTTAAAAATTCATCGCTGTTATTACCGAGAACTTAAGCCTTTTACTAAATTTATCCACGGCATGGCGCACATTACCGGCGGCGGTCTAATAGAAAATACTCCGCGTATTTTACCGGATAATATTGCTGCTGAATTTGATGTTGCTTCATGGAAAATACCACCTATCTTCAAAATGATACAAAAAAAGGGTAAGGTAAATTGGCATGAAATGTACCGTGTCTTTAATATGGGTGTAGGCATGGTGGTTTTCGTCTCTAAAGAAGACAGTATTGACATACTCTCCAAACTATCCGATGCTTTTATCATAGGACGAGCTGTAGCCAGAAAGGCCAACAATAATCAGGTTATTTTAAAGGGGATTAAAAAATAATCATGAAAGCTATTATTAGTGTAAGCAACAAAAGCGGTATAGCTGATCTGGCAAAAAAACTACATGATTTAGGCATAGAACTTTATTCTACCGGCGGCACTAAAAAGGCCTTAGACAAAACGGGATTACCAGTGCACAGCATTTCTGAACTGACTGGTTTTCCGGAAATAATGGACGGACGCGTTAAAACTTTACATCCCGGTGTGCACGGTGGTTTGTTGGCCCGTCGCGATAAACCGGAACATTTAAAACAGCTGGCTGAACAAGGCATCTCTACTATAGACATCGCCGTTATTAATCTCTACCCTTTCAGAGAAACAATTGCTAAAGAAAATGTTACAGAAGAAGATGCTATTGAAAATATAGACATCGGCGGGCCGGCTATGGTACGCGCTTCGGCCAAAAATTTTGCTGGAGTACTCATTTTAACCGATCCAACTGATTATAATCAGGCCTTAGAATACTTAGCCTGTGGCTACATACCTTATGAGTTCAGAAAAAAACTGGGGCAAAAAGCTTTCCAGCATACGGCTTCTTACGACACTGCCATTGCTCAATATTTAAGAAAAGACGAGACAAATCTTTTCCCGCAAAACATGACTATTGCTTTAAGCAAACGCTATGACTTGCGTTACGGCGAAAACCCTCATCAACAAGGTGCTTTTTACAGCGAATACAGTCCCTTGCAAGATACTTGTGATAGCGGTATTGCTTTGGCTAATCAATTGTGGGGTAAAGAACTTTCCTACAATAATATCATGGATGCTGAAGCAGCTTGGACGGTAGTCTGCGATTTTGCCGATCCTTGTGTAGCTATCGTAAAACACACTAATACTTGCGGTCTTTCCTGCGACCAGGATATAGCTCAAGCCTATAAAAAAGCTTACGAGGCCGATACAGTATCGGCCTTTGGTGGCATTGTGGCTGCTAACCGTGATGTTACTTTGGCTATGGCTAGTGAAATGAGCTCTGTCTTCTATGAAATAATAATTGCTCCCGGCTATAGTATTGAAGCCTTAGAGATATTAAAACAAAAGAAAAACTTGCGTATATTGGTAGCACCTCTTATTAAAGGTACGCCTTACATGGACTACCGCCGCATACGCGGCGGCCTGCTAGTACAACAAGCCGATACCTTAAAAGACGATGAGATAGAGCTTAAATGCGTAACCAAACGCCAGCCTACTGAGCAAGAACTCAAAGATCTGCGCTTTGCTTTTAAAGCCTGTAAACACATTAAGTCTAATGCTATCGTCTTAGCTAAAAACCTATCTCTTACCGGCATGGGCAGCGGCCAGCCCAATCGTGTAATCTCTGTACGCATAGCCGGTGAAAAAGCTGGGGTTAAAGCTAAGGGTTCGGTAATGGCTTCTGATGCTTTTTTCCCTTTCGCCGACAATATTGAACAGGCTTATGCTGCCGGTATAACGGCTGTCATCCAGCCAGGCGGTTCTATTCGCGACGACCTATCAATAGAAGCCTGTGACAAATTTGACATAGCTATGGTTTTTACTGGCGTACGCCATTTTAAGCATTAATATTTAACCTATTGACAAATATGTTCAGAGGTTATTCATTTTAGAGGAGATTTATGAACGCTATAATTGTTGTGGACATGCTAAATGATTTTATTAAAGAGAATGGTCCTCTTTATATTGGCTTTAGAGCTAAACAGGTTACTAAAAATATTAAAAAAATGCTTGAAAATGAAAAAGCTAAAGGCAGTGCCATATTTTTGTTGGGCGACCAGCATGAGCCTAATGATCCCGAGTTTAAACTTTTCCCCTCTCACTGCATTAAAGGTACCTGCGGTTGCCTGCCGATAGATGAGCTTAAAGATTACGGACTGCTGATACCCAAAAGCACTTATAGCGCTTTTATCGGTACTGATTTAACACAGAAATTAGCAACTATTAAACCAGAGAAAGTTATCATCGCAGGTGTATGTACTGATATTTGTATACTCTATGCCGTTTACGATTGTATAGGACTTGGTTATAACGTCGAAGTACCGGCTAATTGTGTAGCTTCTTATAACGAAGATGCCCATAATTTTGCCTTGACTCATATGGAAAAAATACTGGGTGCAAAAATTACCAACAGAAAAAAAGGTTATATCTTTGACGAAAGCACTTTAAAAGGCAAAAATGCCGATATTTATTTCTTACGTACTCGTGAAATACTGGAAAAAGAAAATATCAACAATACCGTCACTATGGAATTTTTCCCCAGTGCTGATGGTATTTTATGCGGCATTAATCAGGCTGTAGACTTATTAAAAGATGTACTTCCGGAAGGTAGCAAGGTTTGGACTATGGAAGAAGGTACGCCCATCAGTTATAAAGAAACAGCCATGCGTATTATTGCTCCTTATAATAGCTTTGGTATATACGAGACCGCCATATTGGGCATGTTATCCTCACAGACCGGATGGGCTACAGCTGCTAAAGAATGTGCAGAGGCAGCCCAAAATATTCCCTGTATATCTTTTGGCGCACGTCATGTGCACCCATCGGTGTCGCCTTTTATGGAATATGCTGCTATTGTCGGCGGCTGCATTAGTTGCGCAACTTCGGCCGGTGCTAAAATGGCGTCAATCGAACCCAGCGGAACTATACCCCATGCCTTAGTGTTAAATATGGGCAACACCGTAGATGCTGCTTTGGCTTTTGATAAATATATTGATGCTTCCATTTTACGCAGCGTATTGGTGGATACTTTTAAAGACGAAGCTGAAGAAGCTTTAAATGTAGCCTCTGTTATGGGTCAAAAACTTACTAGTATACGTTTGGATACCGCCCGTGAGCGCGGCGGTGTAACTGCCGACTTGATAAAAGAGGTACGAGCACATTTAGATTTGGCCGGCTACAGCCATGTGGGTATCTTTGTTACCGGCGGTTTAACTCCCGAACGCATTTTGGATTATAAAGCTAAGGGTGCTCCGGTGGTAGGCTTTGGCATAGGTTCGTTTATTAGCGGACGCAGCGCCATAGATTTTACCGCTGATATATATGAGATCAACGGCAAGCCTGTGGCAAAACGCGGGCGTATTCCAGGTATTAAGCCTAATACTAAACTTAAGCAGATAATTTGACAACTCAAAAAACCCGTTTATTTTTTAATGACGGGTTTTTACTTAATAGTACTGTGCTACAATCTGGGCTATAATGATTTTCGGACCATGTTAAAAACATTTAAAAATATTCTAAAAGAGCATAATGTACAAAAACAAAGTGTAGTGGCAGCCGTTTCTGGCGGTGCCGACTCTCTATGCCTACTCCTAATGTTAAACCAAGTAAAAAAGGAGCTTGATTTACATATTACATGCACCCATTTTAATCATAACTTGCGCGGTACAGAGAGCAAGCAAGATCAGATTTTTGTAAACGAGCTTTGTCAAAAGTTTAATATTGATTTTATTACCATTGACTGGCAGCAGCCTAAAAGCAGTGAAGATGAATGCCGTAAAGCTCGCTATGATTTTTTGTATCAAGTAGCCAAGCAACAAAATCAAGCTATAGTGATGACCGGTCACACTCAAAGTGATCTGGCGGAGACTTTCCTTTTAAATCTTGCGCGCGGTAGCGGTGCTCAAGGTTTATGTTCTCTTAATATCTTGTCACCTATGCTACAAGCTAAAGAAATCACTTTGTTGCGCCCATTATTAAAATTTAGTGCTCAAGATACACGTGCTTATTGTGTTGCTCAAGGTATAGAAGCCAGATATGACAGCTCCAATAATAATCTGGCCTATAAACGTAATCTTATACGTCAACAAATTTTGCCTCTGCTTAAAGATATTAATCCGCGAGTAGAAGAGGCCATTGCTCAAAGCGCTGCTATTATACATGGACATAATAGTTGTATAAGACAACAAGCCCAGAAAATGGCTGATAAATTATTTAATGAGAAAAATAGCAGTTATTTGGAAATAGCTAAAGAAGCATTTTTATCTTTACCCGTACCTATTGCTAAAGAAGTAGCTAGAGAAGCTTTAAAAAGACTTCTGGGCAGTTTAAAAGATATTGAGAGTAAGCATATAGATCTTATCATTGAAGCAACTGCAAAGAAAAACGGTAGTGCACTTTCGCTTCCACAGAATTGGCAAATGTTAGTTAGTTACGATAAGTTTATTTTTTGCCTTCAAAAAGATGATCCTCCGCCATTACAAGCAACAACGATAGGAATGGGCGAGCAAGTACTGTTTGGCCAATATGTTTTTACTTTGCAAAAAACAGAGCAAGTACCATTAAAACTAGATATTAACCACGACATTTTCTGGCTGGAAAATGGACAAAGACTTAGTATACGTCCGCCGCACGAAGGCGATCGGTTGCTAATAACGACCGGCAGTAAAAAAGTGTCTGATATATTGGGTGAAGCTAAAATAGAACGCCGTCAAAGAATGCTGATACCATTAGTCACCCAGGATGATATACCTTTATGGCTTTGCGGTATACAAAAAAGTTATAAAAAATATAAGAAACACAATGGGCAAATGGCTATATTGTCGCTTGCGCCAAAAAATAACTAATTATGTATGCTTTATCTCAATTTCATGGAAAAGGCTTTTTAATGGAGACTTGTCTTTCGGTGTTTGAAGCTCAAGTTTCAAGAATAGGTCTACTATCGCAGGTTTCTGAGACCGATATTTAGTTTGATTATACTCTCGTCTCTACTCTCCTATTAATACCGTTTTGTATGTCATACTGATTTTTACTTATATTTGCCTTCTTTGTAGGCTCTAGCCATAGCTAAGCGTGTCTCGGGAGCCGGATGATCATACATAAGGTTTTCCACCATGGCTTCAGGAGATTCTTCGTCTAAGTTTTGGCTGATAAGCTTTTGTAACATAGATATAAAAGCATCGGGATTATCAGTTAATTTTAAGGCATAAAGATCAGCCTGGGCTTCTTCTTTACGCGAGTATTTATTGGAAAAAATGGTGAATATTGCATATAAAATGACAAAGACCAATATAGTCAGTGGCATAGACGATAAAGTGGTAATATCACCCATATCAAGCCATCCTATTAATAACGAGGCTACAAACGATGTCAAAAACAGTATGACTAAAGTTAAGACAAAAGAAACTGCAAAAGATTTTATAAAATGCCCTTCTTTGATATGCCCTAATTCGTGAGCACATATGACTTGGATTTCGGAAGGCGTATAATCTTTTAGAAGAGTATCAGTAAAAGCCATGCGCCGTGTCTTGCCAAAACCCATTATCATAGCGTTGGAAGATTCTTCTTCATCGGCAACCTGTAATATGTCTACCCTAGACACAGGCACGCCACTACGTTTGATAATATCGTCTACGGCATCTTTGACGAAACCTGCCTCCATAGAACATGTACGATACATAAGAGGCATAATAATAACAGGGTAGACAAAACTCAAAATAAAAGAGAGAGCTGTAATAGTTGAGGCAACCCATAACCACCACCAAACAGGTGTAGCTACAATCAACAGATAGAGCAAGCCAAAAGCTAAAGCACCTACCACCAAAATCAAGAGCGGTGTTTTGATATAATCGCCCAGCCACCGGCCAAAAGCCTGTTTGAGCAGACCTACATCTTTGGACAAACGATAGTTTTTGGCATATCGTACGGGGAAAATAATAATAAAATAAGCAATAGCTAAAACAATAAAATATACGGTTGCTGCCCAAAAAGATGCCCAATTATTAAACAAGGCAGCTAAAAACTTAGAAAAAATAAAAACAGCAACAAACAAAACTGCCGTCAGGCCAAGTTCCAATAAAGAATAAAGGCGGCGGCGCGAGGCGTATTTAACAGCTATTTGCTGTCTTTGCTGGTATTTTTTATCTTCCATAAACTTTCGCTTACTTTTCCACAGCCAGTCCCTAATGAGACTGCAGATTAAGACAGGTGCGCACAATGTGTACCGGCTTGGGTAAACCTAAGGCCAAGCATAACTCATCGGCGCGTCCGGCACCTTCACCAGAGCATTGCAGACAGCAACTTAAATGCAGTATATCATTTTGAATGCTGTGTATTTTTACATCATGGACTTGAGCCCGTATATTAAATTCTTTGATATTGCCATCTTTATTTTTTCGGAATAACACCTGTTCACAAACCATAAAATCGTCTACGCGCTGTTGTATTTGTGCTTGCGAAAAATTGCATAATACCTGCACGTCATACTCAGCACTTTGCACTAAAGCCTGAAGAGCCGGAGCCTCTTTATCTATTTCTATGGCACCACTCACAGTAAAACCAGCCGGCAGAAAGGAAGGCAACAAGCTTAACACAGTGCGCGGCAACTCTTCACACTCTATTTCCACATAATCAGATTTAGCCATCACCCCTACCGGTAGCGGAGCAGCAATAGTTATTTTGGGACGCGGTGTAAAACCATCAGAGTATTTTAAATGCAAGCCGGCCCTGCGACAGGCACGTATCCAAAGACGCATAACATCTAAATGCGATAAATACTTGCCTTCCTCACCACGGCTTACTACCAGCCTAATTCTTCTGCTCATTTTCTTTAGACAGTTGTTCGCGTTTAATTATTATCTCTTCTATTCTGTTGCCTTTCATTCTAGTAATTACGAGACGTAGATTATTATATTCCACTACCTGGCCCTGAGTAGGTATAAAGCCCAAATAATTCATAATAAAGCCAGCCACTGTTTCATAACCCTCGCCTTCAGGTATATCTAAACCTGTTTCTTCGTTTAATTCACCCACATTCATGCCGGCATCTATACGATAAGCATCTTTATTTAAGGGCTGTAGTTCTTTATCACTGGACATATGCTCGTCGCCTAGCGGTCCTACTATCTCTTGCATAAGCATAGAGAAAGTAATAATACCAGCCGTGCCGCCGTATTCATCCACCACAACACAAAAATTGTAATTTTTCTCTCGCATTTCATTAAATAAGTCACCAATTTTTTTAGTCTCGGGAGTAAAATGCAACGGACGCAAAAGTCTCTCCACCAGCGTATCATTATCGGCACTGCCATCAGCAAAAGCCAAAAGCACATCTTTAGCGGCGATAAAGCCCAAAATATTATCCATATTCTCTTCAAAAATTGGCATACGCGATACAGGCGTTTCTTTAAAAAGCTGTAAATAATTCTCTAGAGTTGAGCCTTTTTCAATACCCACTATTTCCGGACGCGGTAAAAACACCTCGGAAACCGGGCGGTCACTAAAGTCAAAGATATTTTGGATCATCTCGGCTTCTTGCTCCTGTACGTCACCTAGTTTACTGCTTTCCGATACCATAGAACGTATATCTTCTTCCAACACAGCAGGAGCAGTTTTTTGATAAGCTCCAAATAAGCGGGCAATAAAATTGGAAATGCCACTTAATAGCCATACGACAGGAGTAAAAATTACTTGAATAAAATTCAATATGGGAGCATAGGCTATAGCTATCTTCTCATTGTGTACAGCGGCAATGGTTTTGGGTGTGGTTTCACAAAAAATCAGTAAGACTATAATTAAAGCTATTGTAGCCACAAAGGCCCCGATTTCTTCGCTGCCCAAAAGATTTGTAGCCAAAAGAGTAGCAATAGAAGCAGCGGCAACGTTGACAATAGTGTTGCTAAAAAGAATGGTGGACAATAGTTTATCAAGACGTGAGGTAAGCTTATCTACAGTTTTAGCACTCTTGATTCCTTTTTCTAAAAGCACATTGATACGATGGCGAGGCAAAGTCATAAAAGCAATTTCAGCAAAAGAAAAGAAAGCCGAGAAAATCAAACAAACTACCAGAATTACAATATATATAACCGTACTGTCCATATCCATCCCAAAAGAAGCGCACAGCGATTTACAATAAAAACTAGCTGCTTGGTTTAACACTTCTTAAATATTTATTTTAACAAAAACCGGTTGTAAGTAAAAGATGGGTATGAAAACATAAGTTTAAAATAAAAACTGTTGAATTACATTTATACAACTTTAATATAGCCGGACGAAAAATACTAAACTGGTTTTTATAAAAAATAGTCAACAATGTTATAATTCGCACTATGAATTACATTTTAGCCATAGAAAGCAGCTGCGACGAAACGGCTGCTGCTGTACTTAAAGACGGCAAGGAATTGTTGTCAAATATAGTTGCTACCCAAATAGATATACATAAAACTTACGGCGGTGTAGTACCAGAGGCAGCTTCGCGCGCTCATCTGCTTTCCGTGCGGCCAGTAATTGAGCAGGCTATGCAGCAAGCCGGCATAAACTATCAAGATCTAAGCGCTGTGGCCGTTACTTACGGACCGGGCCTAGCTGGTTCACTGCTGGTAGGAGTAAACGCTGCCAAAGGTTTAGCGGCCGGCTTAGGCAAGCCGCTTATCGGCGTAAACCATATAGAAGGACATATATATGCTAATTGGCTTTTAGAAACTGAACCGCTCTTTCCGGCTCTTTGTCTTATTGTCAGCGGCGGCCATACAGATTTAGTGTTAATAAAAGATCATGGTCTGTATCAACGCCTAGGCGGCACATTAGACGATGCTGCCGGTGAAGCTTTTGATAAAGCATCGCGTGTGCTGGGCTTGCCTTATCCCGGCGGTCCTTCCATAGAAAAAGCCGCTCAAAACGGTAAAGCTTTTTTAAAGTTGCCGCGCGCCTGGTTAAAAAATACTTATAATTTTAGCTTCAGCGGTCTTAAAAGTGCGATAGTGCGCGCTGTGCAAGATGGTGATATTGTAAACGCCCAAGATGGCGCTGCTTCTTTTCAAGAAGCAGTATGCGATGTGTTAATTAAGAAAACACTAGATGCTGCCCAAAGATATCAAGTTAAAAATATATTGCTGGCCGGCGGCGTAGCTGCTAATAAAGCTCTTCGGCATGGTTTTACAAATCAAAGTTCCGTAGTAGTTTTTCGCCCGCCTATTAAACTATGCACTGATAACGCCGCCTTTATTGCTGCTGCTGCCTATCAAAAGTATTTAAAAGAGCAATTTGCCGATAATTCGCTTGATGTGTGCCCCAATTTAAAACTTATTTAAGACAAAAGAATACTGTAACTTTACATAAACAAGGAGCCTCGCGCGGTGCTACTCTAGCTTTTATTATCGCCACTCCAGCTATCTCAATCACTGCTATTATACTTGCTATAGTCATGGTGGATTGGCAATTTACCAGCATCTATATAGCCACTGCTTTGATAGTCGCTATCGGCACCAGCCTTATTGCGTTACGTATATTTGATAAAAAAGAACGCCATGACTACCTTTTAGAGACTAACCGGATACAATTTACGGTTTGCACTATCTCTCCTACTTTCTGACAAAAAATCAAAACGGCTTTAAAATATGGTTATACAGACATGCTTGGCGAAGTGGGTGGTTTAATTGTACTAAGTTTATTCATCACTAGTATTTATTAGTACCATGCTGCCATCCGATGTTATGGCTGAGCTTTTGGGAGGTAGTTTTTGGACATATATTATCATAGCTTTAGCAGCTATTCCTGTTTACATATGCTCTACTGCTGTCGTGCCAATGATGGCTTTGCTGATAGCTTCCGGCATGGCACTAATGGGTGCTCTTATTTTTTGGCATTAGGACCAGCAATCAACATTGCTACCATCCATAATAGCCAATAAAGAAATGGGGAACAAAACTACCATTGTTTATGTTGGAAGTCTGATAATTTTGACATGTATATGCGCTGTAATTTTTAACGTTTTAGGTATGATCTAATGTATGTGCCACAATTAATTTGTGCTATAATACTTCTGTTATTGATAGTATATGTTTATATACATAAGTGGTTTTTAAAGACAGTAGCTTTAGTAACACGGTATATTCATGCAAAGAGTATGCCAACAACAAAGATTTGTACTCTAATGAAGATTGTGACCACGGTGCACATACCAACAGCTCACCATAGTTTGCCCGCTTTAGAATAATAACCTATTTAAGACAAAAATATTGTGGAGGAAAATAACATGGCCGAAACCAAAAAAGCTGCCCCTGCTAAAAAAGCTACCCCTGCTAAAAAAGCTGCTGCCCCTGCTAAAAAGGGCCGCTGCAAATAATTGCGTATGGTAGCAACTGAATAGAGGCGCAAAGAAAATACCTCCTATGGCATGTTTTACCATAGGAGGTATTTATTGCACACATTACATGTAAAAGATCTATAAGAAAGAATGTAATCTGAGTTTAAATTAGTTTACCATACTATTTATGGCTGGCGTCAGTGAAAAATCCTTGAATTTTGCGCTATTGGCAAAAATAACTTTACGTAAACTTAACGCAATTAGCGGCCATTGAAGTGCTTGAGAGAAAAAGTACATAACCAGCGTGCATTTTGGTTTTGAAAAATGCGGTCGCGCCGCTATAACTATTGCTGAACAAGACAAAAATCGTTATTCGCTCATAAAAAAGCGATTTTCAAATAAATAATGCTATTAACTTTTTTGATAATATGACTAAAAATGAAAAAGTAATTGGGTTATCTGCTATAAAAAGCTCATGAAAATATTACTGAGAAATCGCATAATATTCAACTAAACACTTTATATAAAAAATATCATGCATTTAACATAAACTATACACAAGACGTTTGATTTATGCTAAAGTAAAATACGAGATTGATAAGTCCTATAAAACAGTGAGGTACAAATGGATACTTTTAAAACTATAGCCACCCGCAAATCCACTCGTGGTTTTAGAGACACCCAAATTGATGAAAACGATCTTATAAAGATCTTGGCTGCTGGAGGTTCGGCTCCTATAGCTATGGGTGCTTATGAAACCATGCATATTACCGTCGTGCAAAATAAAGAACGATTGGAAAAGATATCAGCTTTGGTGGCTGCCTCTTTTAATCGCCCAAATATGCAACCTTTTTATGATGCCCCCACTTTGATTATTATTGCCGGAAAAAAAGGTGCTCACGGCATGGCTGTTGAAGAACTAAATGCTGGTTGTATTGCTGAGAATATGTTGTTGGCGGCTACTGAATTGGGTTTAGGCAGTGTATTTGTTCTAGGCACCATAGCTGCTTTTAAAACTGATCCGTTATTAATTAGATCTCTTAATATTCCCGAAGGCTATACGCCTATCTGCAGTATTATAGTAGGTTATGCTAAAGAAGGCATCAAAAAACAAAATGATATGTTTAACAAAATAAATTACAGTGTTATTAAGTGACAATAAAGAAGCTCTCATTAAACTTGTTTAATAGCGACTCATATACATGCAAATAGCGCCAGCAGCAGCTACATTAAGACTCTCAGCTCTTTTATTGTCTACAGGCAAACGTAAAACATAATCACTCAAAACACGCAAAGGTGCCGATACGCCGTGGGTTTCGCTACCCAAAATCAGTAAAAGTTTATTAGATTTCAAAACAGCAGTGTCAGACTGCCCATCCAAGGCAGTAGCTACCGCATAAAAATCATGTCGTTTAAGAGTTTGCGCAGCAGTAGCTATGTCATCTACCCGCCTTATCCACAAAGAAAAAAGTGAGCCAGCTGAAGCCGCCACTACTTTAGGAGAAAGCACATCACAGCCACTAGCAGAAAGTATTACACCATCATAGCCTAAAGCAGCAGCTGAACGTATAAGTGTACCAACATTGCCAGGATCAGCCACCCCATCCAAAAGTAAAACACGACTACCTGTCTTAAATGGCAAACGGTTGGAATAGATTTCAGGCGGCAATTTTACTAGAGCTGCTATACCCTGCGGTGTTTTGGCTGCTAAAATACTTTCTAATCCACTGGGGGAAACCATGCGCAAAGGATAGCCGGTCAGCTCTGACGGTACCGCTACCGAAGAAAGTATCTCCTCTATACTATCCGGAGCAACAGCGGCAATTTGACTTATAACATTGTAACCTTCAGCCATAAAATAGCCACTCTGACGACGAGCGGCACTTTCTTGCAGCTTTTTATACCATTTCAAAGGATTTATATTGATCATTTTTTAGCTCTTTAATTAAGATATATAACTGCATTTAAAACTGTAGCGTGTTTTTTGTCAATAAAAATCAGGGCAATCTTTTTGTTTAACAGAAAATAAAAAGACATATGTTATACTGGATAAATGAACTTTAAAGATAAAATGGAGAGCACACCGATGGATAATAAAGAAAGAATTAAAGACCTTAAAGAATATGTAGATGCTTTGGATAAGCAAATGATAGAAATTTTGGGTGAGCGCTTAAAAGCCAGCCGCACTATTTCTGAACTTAGCAATATACCTGTTATAGATAAAAAACGCGAGAAAAAAGCTATCAATACAATGGCTAAGCTTAGCGACAGTAACGATAAATATTATATAGAAACCCTGATAGGGCACTTACAGAATCTAAGCAGCCGCCGTAATCAACAAAAAAGATATCCCAACTCTAAAGAAGCATGGCTACCATTATCAGGAAATGTTAAAAACAAAAACCCAAACATAGCCTATGAAGGCAATAAATCAGCTCAAGCCGCTGCTATCTTTTTCCCACATGGTCGATTAAAAGAAGTCAAAGATTATAAAGAAGTAATTATGGCTATAAAAAACCAAGATGTTCATTACGGCGTGTTGCTGGCGGAAAACGAACGATGGGGGGCTGACAGCTTTATTTATAACATGTTGCTTAAAGAAAAATGCTATATAGTGCAACAAGTATGGATTAAAGGTAACAAAGAAAACGGTGATTGCCGCTTTATGGTCATCGCTGACACTCCAGAATATACTAAGAAAAGCAATATCACCAGTGTTATTTTCCGCACGGAAAACCGCAGTGGTGCCTTAGCCGATTTATTACTACCTTTTTTAAGTGAAGACATAAGTCTTTACCGCATAGAATCGCGTCAAGATAATAAGGGCTACTATTTTCTCACAGATATTGTAGGTAATATTCAAGATAAAAAGGTAGATAAAGCATTAAAACGTGTTGAGTCTTTATGCGGCTCAGTTAATATAGTCGGTTGTTACGACGAAAAAACACTGTTAAATAATGGTGGGCGGTGAGGGACTCGAACCCCCGACA
>WRFJ01000005.1 GCA_009778865.1 Chloroflexota bacterium
GCACCAGCACTTTGCTTATTTGATCAAGAATAACTATACTTGCGGTCAAAGCGGCAAATATTATAATAATAGTTGATTTTGTAGATTTTGTTTGCGACATATTTTTGGTTGTTTGCTCTTACAGACTAAACATAGTTTATCATAAGGCATAGCCTAAAGTCTTTTTATTTGCTTAGTTGTTAAATTCATATTGCTATAGTTGATGCTCTTTATTGGCCTTGTCAGCAAATAAGATTTAACATATAATTGACAAGAATATGGACGTTCAAGTTAATTTAAAAGGTATAAAACTGGTAAATCCGGTAATTTTAGCGTCTGGTACCTGCGGCTATGCCGTAGAGTGCGCTGAGATTTTTAATGTGCAAAAAGTGGGAGCTTTTATATCTAAAGGCACTACTTTAAATCCTAAAGACGGCAATGCTCAGGTGCGCATAGCCGAAACTTCTTGCGGTATGTTAAATGCTGTTGGTTTGGAAAATATAGGCCTAAAGAGAGTTGTTGAAGAAAAAGCACCCTTATGGGCTAAATTTGCCCGGCCGGTCATTGTCAATGTGGCTGGCAGTACCATAGATGAATATCTACAAGTGGTATCGACTTTAAGCCATACTGAAGGAGTAGCCGGCATAGAGCTTAACATTTCCTGTCCCAATGTGCGTAACGGTTGTATAGAGTTTGGCTCGCAACCGCAAATAGCTGCTGAGCTGGTTAAAGAAGTGCGAAAAGTCTGCACTCTGCCGCTCTTGATAAAACTTACACCCAATACTGCTCTGATATCCGAAGTAGCTATGGCTGTGATGGATGCTGGTGCTGATGGCGTATCATTAATCAATACTATCCGCGGTATGGCCGTCGATATTAAGAGAAGAAAAGCTTTATTATCTAATACTACCGGCGGTCTTTCCGGTCCGGCTATTAAGCCGGTAGCCCTAGCCCATGTATATAATGTGCGCAAGACTTTAGGTAGAGATGCTCTTATCTTAGGCGGCGGTGGCATTATGAACGGCTTAGATGCTATAGAGTTTATCATGGCCGGAGCCAATGCTGTTTCAGTTGGTACGGCTTTTTTACGTAATCCTAACGCAGCAATAGATATAGCTGCTGGTATTGAGGATTTTATGTATAAAGAAGGCATAAAATCTTTAAATGAGATTTGTTCTATTTTAATTTAAGTTAGCGTTCTCGGCATTCTTAATGTATATAAAGTCTGTAAAATCTATTTTTTTTCAAATATAATCCGACTTTGTTTTTATTTACGACTGACCTTTATTTTGGTAACAATAAGGGCTGCCGTTGCTTGCAAAATATATAAAAAAATAATAGCGGTGGTAATTCTGACACGGTGAGTAACTATATAGGTTATTTAGAAAATGCCTACATAGTTAAAAGAGTTTCAAGGTATGACATCAAAGGCAAAGAATTACTTAAGAGTGATGAAAAGTACTATTTGGCAGATCATTCATTGCAGTATGTCATTAGAGATATGAAGAGAACCAACTTGCCCGGTATTTTATTAAACTTATAAGAAAAGTCTTTATAATTCTTTACGTTTAATAAACATTACAGAAATTACTAGTAAAATAACAGAAGAAATAATTGAAAAACCAAACGCTATCCAAGCCGGAGTATATTTTTCCGTTTCTACAGAGTCCATACCCAAATCAGGGTAGTGGTATGCCCAATCCCAAGGTGGCGTGTAGTTGTTAATTATATTTTGACACCATTCTAACAACTTACTGGGCATCCATGTAAATATAACTTCAGGACTATATAAGGTGGAAGACATAAAAAATAATAATATGATACCAATGCCGCCGGCTATTAATTGATTTCTTGTAATACTTGAGAGAAACAACATAAAAGATATACAAAATAAAGCAAAAATTAAAGACAAACCAATGCATCGCCATGTTTGTCCCATATCTATAGTGACGTCGGCAACCGAATTGGCATATATAATGCTAATAAGAACGGAGCTGATAATAGCCAGCCAGAAAATAGACAAATAAACTATAAATTTAGATAAAATATATGCCGTACGCCTGACGGGCTTAACTAATATCGAAGCAGCTTGACCACTTTGTACTTCATGTGCCACCGTACTCATAAGCATAAGCGGAGCAATAATTGTTACCGCTACACCAACAAATAAAAATAATGGTGATATTAAATCTCCAGCTGCGATGTTATATTCAAGACCTCCAGTTATCAACGATGACGATGATTGAAAACTTGCTTTCATTTGCAGTGCATTTTGGTAGCGGGAGTATGTTCCTATAACGCCTAAAGCCATGAAAAATACAAAGACAATAATTGTCTTCCAGTTGACCCAGTTCTCCCACAGTTCTTTTTTTATAAGTAGGGCAAAATTTTTCATACTATCTTACTCTCGCTAATCTCATAAAAACGTCTTCTAGAGAAATTTCTAGGGTGTTAAAACTTACTAAACTAAGATCAGATTGCGTAATAATCTGAAGCAATTCTTTACCGGCTTTAGCGTTATCTAATACATTTACTGTTAGTTTATATTTATTATCTTCGCAAACCGAACAGGAGACGCCTTCACACCATTTTTGCATCCTGATAATATGCAAAATAACAGACGGATCTTCTGTAAATTTTATCTCAAAACCTTTTTTAGCATATTCTTTTTTTAAGTCTTTAACATTTTGAGAAACTATTAAATTACCGTGATCAATAATACCTACCTTATCGCATACCCTCTCTACGTCGTTTAGTATATGAGTAGAAAGAAAAACGGCAGTATGCTCGCGTAAGTCTTTAATAATATCTAAAACATCAGCGCGTCCGATAGGATCTAATGCCGAAACAGGCTCATCCAAAAAGATTACTTTGGGATTACCTACCAAAGTAGCAGCCAATCCCAACCTCTGTTTCATACCACGTGAATATTTGCCAGTCTTACGAAAAGTGGCTTCTTTCAATCCGGTTCTTTCAATTAGTTCATGGGCCTTTTTTTGAGCACTTTGATGATTAATACCAAAAAGCTCACCACAATATGTAAGATACTGCAAGCCATTCATAAAGCTGAAAAAAGAAGGCACATCGGGCAAATAACCGATAATACGTCTAGCTTTCATATCACGCGCAAAGCTGTCATATCCGAAGATGCAAGATATACCTTTTGTAGGAGATGATAAACCTGTTAACAAACGAATGGCTGTAGTTTTGCCACTACCATTGGGGCCCAAAAAGCCATAAACAGTATTAGGCTCTACTTCAATATTGAGATCTTCAAGAGCGGTAAATGTACCGAAACTTTTGTTTAGGCCAATTGTTTGAATGGCCAGGTCTTTATTTTTCATAAGTCTAGTTTTACTCTTTCCTCTCCAATATTGTCAACTAAACAAATCAGAAATATTTTCTGGCAAAGTGCTCAATACGCATCAGGGCTTCTTCTATTTGACTGATAGCAGTAGCATAACAGCAACGTATATGACCGGCACCGCTCTGCCCAAAAGCTTCACCTGGTACTACTGCCACTCGTTCTTCCATCAAAAGTTTTTCGGCAAACTCTTCGCTGGAAAGCCCGGTTTTAGCAATAGACGGAAAAGCATAAAAAGCGCCCTTGGGCTCAAAGCAAGAAAAGCCTATACTGCGTAAACCACTCACCATCACATTGCGGCGGCGGTTATAATCATCTACCATAGTAGCTACATCATCATCTTGTCTTAAAGCTTCAATAGCTGCTATCTGCGACATAGTGGGGGCGCACATGATGGTGTATTGATGTATTTTGGCCATAGCGGCAATAATGTCTTTAGGTCCTAAAGCATAAGCAATACGAAAACCAGTCATGGCGTAAGCTTTGGAAAAACCATTAAGCAGAATGGTGCGCTCTTTCATATCAGGCTGGCTGACTATAGAGTAATGTTTTTGTCCGTAAGTTAATTTGGAATATATTTCATCACTGATAACAAAAATATCATTTTCTTTAACAAAACGTGTTACTTCTTCTACTTTGGCTTTGGGCAAGATAGCGCCAGTGGGATTAGCTGGGTAGCCCATAACAAGCAATTTAGTTTTAGGACTAAGATATTTTTTGAGCAGATCATAGCTTATTTCAAAATTGTCTTGTTCCACAGTGGGTACATATATCGGTGTGCCACCGGCCAAAAAGGCGCAGGCGTCGTAGGACACGTAGTGCGGATCGGGTACTAACACCTCATCACCGGGGTTAATCATAGCTCTAAAAGCAGTATCTAAGCCTTCAGATACACCTACGGTGATAAATACTTCGCTATAGGGATCATAACAGATGCCGGTTTCTTCCTCCGTTTTCTTGCAGACAGATTTACGTAGTTCCAGCATGCCGGAGTTGGAAGTGTAGGCTGTTTGACCCATCTCTAAACTTTTGATAGCTGCTTGACGCACTCTCCAAGGGCTGGTATAGTCTGGTTCTCCTACACCTAAAGAAATAACGCCACTCATACTTTGTGCTAAGTCAAAATATTTGCGTATACCGCTGGGCTTAAGTACACGGGCAAATTGTGAAATACGATCTTTATCAGACAAGGTCTTTTCCTCTATAGCATCATCATCTGACGGCGGACATCATCATAATTGTCCACAATATGCCCATCTTCCTTATATTTTTTCATTAAAAAATAGGTAGCTGTGGCTTGCACGCCCTCGGTGGGTGCCAGTTTTTGCGAAACAAAATCAGCTATTTGGCGCATGCTTTTGCCCTTAACAATAACACACAGATCATAATCACCTGACACCAAATAAACATCTCTGGCCTCCGGGAAACGGCAAACATTGGCAGCGATAGCATCAAAACCCACTTCAGTCTGAGGTGTTGTCTTTACTTCAATTAATGCCAATACTTCCTCGGCGCCGTCCATTTTTTCCCAATTAATTACCGTTTTATAAGCTAAAATTTCTTTATCATTTTCTGCTTTTTTAACAATATCTTGAGCTTCTTGAGCAGAAATACCGGTTTGTTTACCAAGTTCTTCATAAGAAAGGCGAGCATCAATCTGCAGAGCTTTTAATACCTCTGTTTTTTTATTGTTCATGTATTTACCTTCTTTCTCTAAATCTATATGATTTTGTTCTTCCTGGCTGACTGTAAGTCCATAACCACACCGAAAGCAATGCCGGCAGCTACGCCTATTAAAGCACCTATGCCTATATTGCCAAGTATCCAGCCGCTCAATAAACCCAGTATTAAAAATACAGGCAAAGTAGCCACTAAATATTGCCGTTTACTCACTAATTTATGGTCGGAAAACATATGGCGCTTGCTGTTGTTTAAGAAATGAAAGTAGTGAATCTCTTGTTCTTTGGGTACATTATTATTTTTCTTCATGACAGCTACCCAAGAAGCGATATTATCCAATATTTTAGAGCATTCGTCGCAGCCTTGCAGAATAAATTCTTGACATCTTAACATTAAACGATTCAGTAAAAAAATATCATAAGCGTGCCAGTCTTTTTCGTTTAAGACGGTGCTTAATTTTTCTATCTCTTGTCTTAGTTGTTCTATATTTAACATAATATTTATCTGATTATAATTTAGGTTGTTCTTTATGAAAAGAAGTAAGTTTTTGATAGGTATGGGCGGTGTTTAATATTGTTTGTTCGTCAAAAGGGCGTCCTATTATCTGCAAGCCTACCGGTAGTCCATTGGCAAAACCACAAGGTATACTCATGCCGGGCAGACCGGCTATATTGATTGGTATGGTACATATATCTGCAAGATACATAGCTAAAGGGTCGTCTATTTTTTCTCCGCTTTTAAAAGGTAAAACGGGAGCGGTAGGGGCGCATATAATATCCACTTCTTTAAAAGCATCAGTAAACTCAGCCTTAATAAGCGTGCGTACTTTTTGTGCTTTTAAATACCAGGCATCGTAATAACCGGCTGAAAGAGCGTAAGTGCCGATCATAATACGTCTTAAAACTTCATCACCGAAACCTTGCCCGCGGGTTTTTTCTATTACTTGCCACATATCGTTGCCGTCAGCCCTTAAGCCGTATTTAACGCCGTCAAAGCGGGCTAGGTTGGCCGAAGCTTCACTGGGAGCAATAATATAATAAACGGCCAAAGCATATTTGGTATTAGGTAAGCTTATCTCTTTAACTATAGCGCCGTGGTTTTGCAATTCTTGCACGGCTTTACGCACCAGACTCTCCACTTGTGGGTTAATACCTTGGGCAAAATATTCTTTAGGTACGCCTATACGTAAGCCCCTAACACCATCCCTAAGATCTTGGCTAAAAGCAGGTACTGCTTGTTTAGCAGAAGTACTGTCTTTACTGTCAGCACCACACAAAGCTTCCAGCAATATAGCAGCATCATGGGCATCTTTAGTAAAGGTACCTACCTGATCTAAAGAACTGGCAAAAGCCACTACACCGTAGCGTGATACCCGTCCATAAGTGGGCTTAAACCCAGTCACTGAACAAAAAGAAGCTGGTTGGCGTATAGAGCCGCCGGTATCGGTGCCCAGCGAACAAATAGCTTGATTAGCGGCTATACAAGCTGCTGAGCCACCACTTGAGCCTCCTGGTACATATTCTAGATTCCAGGGGTTGAAGGTTTTAAAAAAGGCCGAGGTTTCAGTAGAGGAGCCCATAGCAAACTCGTCCATATTGGTTTTACCTACTATTACCATGCCACGCTCTTTGAGTTTGGATATACAAGTGGCGTCATATACAGATTGGTAATTCTCCAGCATTTTAGAAGAACAAGTAGTACGCCAGTCTACGGTGTTCATAATATCTTTAATGGCTATGGGTATACCAGTAAGTTTGTTGGCACTGCCGTTATGTAATTTTTGATCGGCATGTTGGGCAGAGTCCAAAGCTTGTTTTTCGTTTAGTTGGGTAAAAGCATGTACACGATTTTCAGTGTTAGCTATATTTTGCAAGTATTCTTTAGTTAGTTCAACGGCTGATATTTGTTTTTTATGTAAAAGCTCAGCAGCTTGCGTAATAGTATAATTAATCATTACCTACTCCATCACCGCCTTTACTTTAAAGCTGTCGTCTTGGAGGTCGGGAGCGTTAAGTAATATCTGAGCAGTCGGCAAACTAGATGCTGTCAGGTCTTTTCGCATAATATTTTTAGTATCAAAAGGTTGTGAAGTGGGGGCTATGCCGGCAGTGTCCACTTCAGATAGCACCGAAAAATGATGCAAAATATTAGAAAGCTGACTTTGAAAGCGCTCTATTTCCTGTTCGTCTAAGTCTAAACGGGCCAGTTTTGCTACCCGTAAAACATCTTCTTTACTCAGCTGCATGCTTTTTCCTTCTTAATAAAATTGCCTTTTAATTATACACTTGCAAACGCATACCAATCAATAAAGATGTCGCAAAGTAAATAAGCCGCTTTGGTTTTTAAAGCGGCTTATGTTTTACGATAATTCTTTAGTCTTCTAGATCATCGGCTTCTATTTTTCTGTAGAAGCAAGAAACATTACCGGTGTGGCAAGTGGGGCCGGCCGGTTTAGCCTTTATTAAAATAGCATCAGCATCGCAGTCTTTATACATTTCCACTACGCTTAAAGTATTTCCACTAGTGGCGCCTTTATGCCACAGTTCCTGACGCGAGCGAGAGTAAAACCATACTTCATTGTCGCGCATAGTTAAGGCAATACTTTCGTCGTTCATATAACCTAGCATCAAAACTTCCGAAGTAATAGCATCTTGCACAATAGCTGCTACTAAACCGCTGTCATCTTTTTTAAATTTACTCATATTGTTTTATTTTCTCCTTTTGTTAATTTATAAATTCATTTACGAAGCGCACGGCATCGTTTAAATTGATTTGGCCGGTGTAGGCTGCTTTACCAATAATAACGCCCTGCGCGCCCATTTCCTTTAATTTAATTAACTGAAACAGAGTGGCCATGCCGCCGCTGGCAATAACATGTCCCTTAAAGATATTTATCATTTGTTTAATAGACGGATAATTAGGCTCGGTGAGGGTACCATCGCGGGAGATGTCGGTATATATTATGTATTTTATGCCTATTTCATACATTTCTTGCGCTAAATCTATGGCGTATACATCGGAGGTATTTAGCCAGCCGCGCGTAGCTACTTTACCATTTTTAGCATCTATACCCACCACAATTTTATGCCGTCCGTATTCTTGCAATGCTTGTTTTAAAAAAGCTTTATCTTGTAAAGCCGCTGTGCCCAAAATTACTCTGTCAGCGCCGTTTTGCAAAAGCTAATCTACTGTTGCCATCTTGCGTATACCGCCGCCTACTTCAACTGGTATATGTATTGATTGGCAGATGTCTTTAATAATTTTGGTATTAACGGAGCGGCCTTCTTTAGCTCCATCAAGATCAACTACATGCAAGCGCGCCACTCCTTGCTTAGCAAAAACCTGAGCCACTTGCACCGGACTGGATGAATATACTGTTTTTTGATAATAGTCACCCTTATAGAGACGTACGGCCTGTCCGTTTATTAAATCTATGGCGGGAATAATCTCCATATTTAATCACCCTCGTTTGATGCTTCTTTTTTAACAGTAACTTTGGCTCCTGCTATGGCTTGGGAATTTTGCTCTAACTGGCCGAGTGTAATATATTTATTTTCTACGGTATAAACAGCGGCCATGCCGCCTTGTTCTTTAGCTGCCAAAAGTTCCTTAATAATAACATCATAGACTTGGTCTATGTCTTGTCCGTCTTGTTTACTTACGGTAGCTATTTTTTCTGATATATTGGCCAAGGCCATGTCGCCGCCGGCTTTATCTACATTTAATACGCGACGTATAGCAGCTACAGCTACTTCCAGTTGTTTTTCATCGGGGTAGCGGGTGGTAAGCTTTTGAAACCAAAGTCCAGGCTGCATAATGACTTTGACTATAGGGTTACGAGCATTAGTAGCAGTAAACATTAGAAGTTCATAAGATAAAGAAGCAATGATCGGCAGCAGCAAAATACGTGCTAAAATCATCAGCCACACTTGTTGGAAGCCTACAAAGGAGAATACTACGATAGCGATAAGCAGAACCATAATGACAAACGAAGTGCCGCATCTAGCGTGAGCGATTTTTTTAGGATCTATTTTAGCAGGATCCAGAAACTGTTTATGTTCATAGGCGTCAATAGCAGCATGCTCGGCGCCGTGATAGGCAAAAGTATTACGTATATCTTTCATAAGAGAAATAAGCATAATGTACAAGATAAATATCAGAAGACGAATTATACCTTCTGTAAAGTGAAACCAAAAAGAAGAGCTTACTATGTCTTTTAGCAAATTGGTGATGAAAAAGGGCACTAGAATAAATAAACCAATAGCCATAGCAAAGCTAAATATCATTACCATGACTACGGCTACTTTAGGTACTTCCTTTACCTCTTCTTCTAAGGCTACTGAGGCTGAGCGGTAAAGCGATCTTATACCAAGAACTAAAGATTCTATTAAAGCAAAAATTCCGCGGACAAAAAAAATATTGCGCCAGATGCCATTGTATATGCGTTCTACAAAGCGGCTATCTACCAATATATCTCCGCCGGGCCGACGTATAGCAGTAGCCATGGTAGTTTTGCCGCGCATCATCACGCCGTCTATAACCGCTTGTCCGCCGTATCTAAATTCTTTTTCTTGCTTTTTCAAAGAAGCTCCTAAAAAACAAAAGGGAGTTGTCACTCCCTTTTGTCAAAATCGTATAAATTATTTCTTTTTGGCGTAACGCTGATTAAAGCGCTCAACACGGCCGGCAGTGTCAACCATCCTGCTTTCGCCAGTGTAATAAGGATGACATTGAGAGCACATTTCTACTTTAATTTCCGGCTGAGTGGCACCCACTTCAATAACATTTTTGCACGAACACGAGATTTTGGCGTTGGGGTAATATTTGGGTTGAATATCTTTTTTGGCCATAATATTTTATTCAGCTTTCTCCGGATATACCGAAGCTTTTCTTTTATCGTTGGAAGTGGCTTCATATCGTACTACACCACTTTCGGTAGCAAACAAAGTCCAGTCTTTACCTACGCCTACATTTTGACCGGGGTGAATTTGCGTACCGCGTTGACGCACTAAAATTGTACCGGCGTTCACAGTCTGTCCGGCGTAAACTTTTACGCCTAGCATTTTAGGTTTAGAATCTCTACCATTGCGGCTACTTCCGCCACCTTTTTTATGAGCCATTGTAGTTAAATACTCCTGTAAATAATTAGATACCTATACTACGATATCATTTATGACCAGACGGGTATAAGGCTGGCGATGGCCGGTCTTTTTAAAATAGCGGGTTTTATTTTTAAATTTAGCGACGATCAATTTTTCGCCCTTTTCCATACCTTTGGAAGTAGCCAAAACCTTGGCGCCGGTTATGGAAGGATTACCAATCGTTAACTTGGCATCAGAATTGATCATTAATACGTTTTGTAACTCAACGGCTTTGCCTTCAGCTGCGTCCAGTTTCTCTACCAGAATTTCCTGACCGGGAGCTACTTTGTATTGTTTGCCGCCGGTTTCAATAATAGCGTAAATGATAACACCTCCCAAGAATAAGCAACACTATATAATATCAAACCAAAGAATAAAAGACAACTACTTAGTAGCTATAAAAAAGGATCGATATTGTCGGTATCTTTAAGTTTAATGGGGCATACTATAGTTTATTGTTGCCGAATCATTAATACCGGCAGGCAATCCATCGATACAATTTTGCGTGAAGTAGAAGCCATAAAGAAAGCCTCCATTGGTGAATAATCACGGGTAACCATTACTGTTAAATCAGCCTTATATTCTTTAAATGCTTTAGCTATCTCATCGGCGCTGTTGGTGCCCATAACTGTTTTAAAAGTAGCGTCAATGCCTTGTTCAGTCATGGAAGCTGCTACTTCCTCTAAATGTTGTCTAGCTTCTTTAAAATTTTCTTTGTTTATCATGTTGTTGGTAACTCCTGACAAGCCTACCAGATCAGCACCGCCGGCAATACTTACCGGTTGCACCATAGTAAACAAAGTGATGGACAGTTTAAAAGTTTTAGCCAGTTTGGCACCGATAACCTGAGCGTTGGTGCTGTCTTCACTACCGTCTAAGGGCATCAATATATGACTGAATATATATCCGTATTCTTTTATTTCGTCATTACTGACCACCAAAGCTGGGCAATGTACAGCGCGAGTAATGCGTTCGGTGTGATTACCGGTAATAGTCGTAATCAGCCCTTTTTGAGTAGAAGAGGCTAAACATACTAAATCAATGGCCTTTTTCTCAACGTATCTAGCGATGGTTTTTTCCAACTCGCCACGCCCCAGTTCCCAGCATACATTTACTTTGCCGTCGGCTAGTTTATAGGTTTCTTCGGACACGTTTTTAATATAATCTATAGCTTTATTTTCTTCATCGGTGGAAGTATTTTTGTCTACAATGGTAATGAAAGTCAGGTGAGCGCCGGCACGCTCAGCAAATTCTAATGCATAAGGAATGGCTCTTTCAGCACGACGATTATTATAAATAGGCAGCAAAATATTTTTAAACATATTATCCTTTAGTAATTTAGGATTTTACTTTTTATGATTATCTTTGGTGCCGTATTTAGACACCAGCACATGCAGTTCATATATTTCCTGCACTTTATCTTCAAACTCTTTTTTAGGCCAATCGTTTTGTAAAACCGCATCGGCTTGGGCTATAAGCTTTTGTTCATCTGTTTGCATCAAACGGCGTTTTTTAGCTTCTTCAACATCAATACCGCGTATTTGTAAGCGCACAAGAGTGTTTTTTTCGCTGGCTACTGTTACCCATAGTTCATCTAGAAAATCTTTACCTAAGATGTCTAAAAGCAAAGCGCCGTGAATAACTACGGCATCCTTCTGCATAGTTTCATAAATATGCAGGCGTGTACGCACTTCAACGGTGATGCGCGGATGCACTAATAGGTTTAAAATATCCAGTTTTTGTCGGTCATTAAAAACGATTTGCCCTAAAACTTTACGGTCTATTTGTCCATCGGTGTTTAAGATATCTTCTCCGAAAGCATTTATCAATACTTCTTTAAGACCATCATCATCATTGTATAGCTGGTGAGCCACAGCATCCAAATCAATAGTGGCAGCACCCATCTCGCCACAAATACGAGCTGCTGTGCTTTTACCGCTGCCTATATTTCCGGTAATTCCAATAATCTTCACAATTGCATTTTAGAGTTGTTGTATTATTTAAGTCAAGCCTTCTTTATGTGAGATCTTTTCAAAATATTAAATTGAATTCTTAAATCATAAGAACTGGAACATAAATTCATCGCGAAAATATTTATTGCAATACAATTGCAGCAGATCTGCGTGGTCTATTGATAAGCCATACTATATTTATTTATCTGGTATAATATAATCATCATTTTGGGCGTATGGATAGAGATGGTAGATTTTGAAGTTAAAAACCTAATTAAAAATGAAGATAGCGGCATACGTCATTTGGCCTGTCGTCGCTATTGTCTTATAAAAAAAGAGCAGCACGGATCTTGCTTCATGTACAAAAACAGCGAAGGTAAGCTTTATTCGCTGGGTTATGGTTGCGTATCTTCTTATAGCATAGATCCTATAGAAAAGAAGCCGCTTTTTCATTTCCACCCCTTCAGTAAAGTATTTTCGGTGGGTGGCTATTCCTGCAACTTTGCTTGTCCATCTTGTCAAAATTATACCATTGCCCGTTTTGACCAGCAAAAATTGAACTTTACCCGTCGCTTTTTACCGCAAGATTTGGTGGATAAGGCTATAAAAACTGGTTGCCATGGTCTTGCTTTTACCTACAACGAACCTACCGTATATGCTGAATATACTCTAGACACTTTTCAGCTGGCTAAAAGGGCTGGTCTTTATACTGTTTATGTAACTAACGGTTATATGTCTTGCGAACTGATTGAACAATTAGCTCCTGTTTTGGATGCGGCCAGTGTAGATATTAAGGCTTTTAGTAAAAAAACCATGCATAAAGTAACGGCGGCAATAAACGATTTTCAAGGTATACTGCATAGCTGCTTGTTATTAAAAGAAAGCGGCGTTCATGTGGAGATTGTTACTAATCTTATTCCTACTGTCAACACTGATATGCACGAACTAAAAGATGCTGCCAAGTGGGTATGCGATAATTTAGGAGATAAGACGCCTTTCCATATTACACGCTATATACCGCAACAATCTTTACCTGGTATTCCGCCCACTGATTACGACTTTTTTAATAAAGTACTGGCACAAAACTGGGCCTTGGGTTTAAAATATAGCTATGTGGGCAATGTGCCAAACCATAGTGCGCAAAACACTTATTGCGCCGAATGCGGCGAACAACTGGTAGGTCGCTTCGGTAGTACATATTTACAAAAGGGTCTGAATGCTGACGGCACCTGCCATAATTGTCATGCTGCAGCTAACTTTATTATTTAAAATATCTGTCGCCACGAAGGAGTCTAAATATGCGTGACGCTATTACCAGCGGGGCTTTTTACCCGGACTCAAAGCAAAAATTACTAGCCTTGATGGACGATCTATTTCATGCTAGCAAAGGTTTTGTTTCTCCTAAAAAAGGAGCTTTTGCCGCATATTTGCCACATGCCGGCTACGCTTATTCCGGAGCTTTAGCTGCTGCCACTCTTTCCTGCCTTGAAGTTTCTGAAGCGCAAGTAGCTATCATCATTGGTACGGCCCATACTGGCGAAGGTGCACCCTACAGTGTTTATCCTAAGGGCTCATGGTGCACCCCCTTTGGCGAGACTTTTGTAGCCGAGGGTATGGCTGATTATCTAATACGCAATTCTAAATATTTTCAAGGTGATACTAAGGCTCACGATCGCGAGCATTCAGTGGAAGTACAAGTGCCGCTGTTGCAGTATTTAAACCCGCGCGTTCAAATATTACCTATCGTAGTACGCAGCACTTCGCCTATAGCTTATGAACAAATGGGAGAGGAGATAGCCCAGACAGTTATAGCTTCTGGTCGTAAATGTATACTTTTGGCCTCTGGAGATATGACTCATTATGAACCTGTGGAACAAGCTGAAACTAAAGACCGTATGGCTATTGAGGCTATACTTAAAATGGATGTCAAACTTTTAAATGATGTTGTAGATGAAAATCACGTTACCATGTGCGGTGTGGCACCGGCTTCAATAGTTATTGCGGCTGCTCGTGCTTTGGGTGTTAGATCTTGTCGCTTGGTTGGTTATGCAACTTCTGCTGATTACGGCGGAGATAAAAACAGTGTGGTGGGCTATGCCGGTTTAGTATTTACCAACCATCGCATACATCCTTTAGCCGAATTGGCTGAGAAAGCGGTATGGGCTTATGTTTTACGAGGTGAGCGTATACATGATATACCACCGCACCCTGACATGAAGAAGCAAAATGCTGTTTTTGTATCAATAAAGCGCGGCGGCAATTTACGCGGCTGCATAGGTACTATTTTGCCACAATATCAAATGGTGGGTGAGGAAATTATCTCCAATGCTATTGCTGCTGCTACCCAAGACCCGCGTTTTCCGCCTGTTAAACCGGATGAGTTACCTCAATTGGATTTTAGTGTAGATGTTTTGACTACTCCTACTTTGGTGCAAAGTTTAGTAGAGCTAGATCCGAAAGTTTTTGGTGTTATTGTGGAGAGCGGCCACCGCCGTGGCTTGTTACTACCTGATTTAGAAGGTGTAGATACCGTTGAACAACAGTTATCAATAGCACGCCAAAAAGGCGGCATCGGTTTACAGGACGCCGTAAAAATTTATCGTTTCAGTGTAGAAAGATATAAATAAGTGGTCTGGATTATCAACACTTAACTAGACAAAATCAATAAACCCTTTTCCTTAAACTCCACCGGGAGTCATATGTCATATGTGTCTAACTCAATTCACGGCATAGTATTGAGGTTGGGGTTATCGCTATGTTTGGTATTCACAAAAAACCAGGCGGTGTTTGTATTGCACCGCCTGGTTTGATTTACTTAAAGTAAACTCTTAAAGTAATGGTTATTTGTTAGAAGCTCCGCGTATACGAAGGAAAGGTAGAACACCGGCTACAATCATTAAGATAACAGAAGCCGGAACAAAAGCCCAGAAGAAAACGGTAGCTGCTTTATCTTCGAATTCGGCTTTGGTACCCACAATATTCTGGATAGCAAAGCATAATAAAGCCAAACCGATAACAAAGATCAGTATTTCATACCATTTAACACCCCAGCCTTTTTGGTTTAAGAACCAAACAAGAGCTACTAAACCGGCACCGATTAATAAAGCTAAAATATACCACATAATATTTCTTATATCTCCTTTCTCAAAAAGCCTATCTATAGGCGCCTTTATTAGTGCCGATAGTGGAATCCCAGCCGTTAGAAGGTAAGGCCATCTTCCACCAGATATCAGGATTTTCATATTGGCCAAAACCAAAAGGTTCAGACATACCGGCAAAGAAGCCGTTGAAAAGCGAAGTATTAGCCACGGTAGCACGTACCATATTGTGAATCATGGCCGCTTTATCTTCAGTAAAGGTGCAGTTGCCGTAGCAGTAGGAGCATGCGCCGTGAGTAGCAGTATATTCGTTACAAGTACTCCAATCAAGACAATAAGCTTTAATACCGCGCATCTTATAACGAACATCTTCAGTAACGCCGTCTGGACGTGTGCGTTCAATAAGTTCATAAGTAGGTTTACCCTCGCTCTTTTTGGCGATGGAACCGGAAGGACAAACCTCAGCGCATTTGCCGCAGGTCTGACAGAACTTCCAGATACCGGCATCAATAGGATTGGTGGGAGCTACGGGAAAATCAGTCATTAAGTTGGTTGGACAGTAACTAGCACCACTCTCGGGAGTAATGGCAAAGTTATTTTGACGAGAATGCTCAGCAATACCGGCAAAAACAGCTAGGCCATTAAAGTTGGTTTCAGAGCTCTGATGACCGTTATTGCCGTACACTCTGTCGCCGGTTAATGAACGCACAAAATTGGCAGTGCGGGCAGCTACATTATTATGGAAGTTAGCGACAGCACTACTGTTGGGAGTGTGTCTAGTGCTGTCCGGACATTTTTGCAGTTCCATATCCATACCGGTAGCAAAGGAAATAATATACTGTTGTTTTTTAGTTGGGATAATAGCGCGGTTACCTGTACCGACAGTATTAGCTACTTGTATCGGGGCTTCGGCAGTATCATCATAAGTAAAACGTTGTAAATTCTGGTCAGGAATTTCCGGATGAGTAACGGGATCCCAATCGGTGCCTGTACCGGCACCTGTGCGGGAATAAACAATCAGTTTCTCACGCCATTGCTGGTTCATCTCTTGGAAACCGATCCAAATTGCACCATAGTAGCGCATAGCAGCATAAAGTAATCTAGCGCTTTCTTCGGGAGTGCCTTTCCAAAGATTTTTAATACCCATGTCCGCCGGAGTGTCGCTTAGAGAGGCACCGCGGCCGGTAAAACTCCAGGCGACATTACTAGAACCATCTGAAACGCCATTGGCTAAAGCTCTCCATTTGACATTCCAACCAGGGCCCTCTCCAGCCCGTTTATCGGCTGTATATTGAGTACTGGACTGCGTATTTAGGACTGCTCTGGAAGTGTATCTGCTTTTGCCGAAATTATTGTGCATTTCATAGGCACGATTAAAGCGGTGAATAACACTCCAGTCGATTTCCACTGTCGGATCCATCAATGGTCTTTGCTTAACCCACCATGGTCTTTTCATCATGGACAATTTAGAGTTGCCGTCACTGGCAATCAGTTCGTCAAGATCATGAACAACTGGCATAGCAGCTCCTACAGCTACAGCGCCGGCAGCAGTAAAGCCCAAAGCTTTCATAAATTCACGTCTTGACAGGGTAGAATGAGTCTTCATATTTTTTTCTTTCTCCTTTTTCTTAAAATACAAAAATATTAAATAAAGACCTGTTAGTTTCGACCCTCCTTAACAGGACGTTTATTTCAAATGGGGCATATTATCAACGCAATTATTAATAACTGTTAGCATACCCCCTCCCCCCCCCAATTGTCAAGGCGTTTTAATAATTTAAACAACACTGTAAATTAAGTTAAAATAAAGTTACAAGTATAAAAAAGTAGGTCAGTTTCTAGCAACAAAATTGTCCCCGCCCCCGATAATTGGGCCAGTTTCAGAGTTAGAACGTAATAATATATACTGACTTTGAAAGGGAACTTAACATGGCAAGACAAAACTACACAGCAGAGCAGATTGTGGTTATTCTGCGTAAAGTAGAAGTACTCTGCGGGTAAGGGAAAACTATCGGGTGTGCCGTAAAGGCTCAAGGAATTACAGAGCACACATATTATCGTTGGCGTAAGTCTTACGGCGGTATAAGTGTAGTAGAGTTAAAACGCCTCAAAGAACTGGAACAAGAAAACAGCAGGCTGAAGAGAATAGTAGCCGATTTGACTTTAGATAATGTAATGCTCAAGGATATTGCTTCAAAAAACTTCTAAGCCCGGTCAAACAGCAGATGAGCATTGACTATCTGCAAAAAGAATATAAGGTCTCTGAAAGAAGAGCCTGCCGGGCACTTAAGATTAACAGAAACACCTATAGATACCAGCCCAGAAAGCTTGCAGATGAAGATGACCTGCATAGTCTGATTATCTACATGGCATCTAACTTCGGCCGACTCGGTTACAGAAGAGTCTCCGATATGCTAAGAAACCAAGGTATTCTCATTAATCATAAGAGAGTAGAGAGAATATGGCGGGAAGAGGGATTAAAACAACCCTCAAAACAAAGTAAAAGACGCCGTCTCTTTCTCTCAGACGGTAACTGCCTCAGATTACGAGCTACACACAGCAACCATGTCTGGAGTTACGACTTTATAGAAGACAGAACGGTAAACGGGCGTAAGATCAGATGGCTCAATATCATTGACGAGTATGACCGAGAGTGCTTGTACAGTCAGCCAAGACGATCATGGCGCAGTAATGCCGTCATTAACGCCCTCTCCGACATTATGCTTTTCAGAGGAGTACCGCAATATATCAGAAGCGACAACGGACCGGAATTCATCTCTAAGAACTTAAGAAAATGGTTATCAGATGTGGGTACTGCCACTACCTATATTGAACCGGGCAGTCCATGGGAGAACGGCTATTGTGAGAGCTTCAATTCTAGAATGAGAGATGAGTTTTTAAACGGAGAACTCTTTAGCAATCTCTTTGAGGCTGAAGTGCTTACTAAGAACTGGATCAACTACTACAATACCATAAGACCGCATTCATCATTACACGGTAAAACACCAGCACCGCAAAGCTATACCTTTGATGATATGGAAATGACAAACACTATGCGCAAGTCAGTCTGGAATGTTATACTGGTATCAGATGAGAAGAAAAAACTTGCTGGAACAGCTGCTTAACTATGGTACTTACTAACTCTTTAATTGGACCAAGGATTGGGGGCATGACA
>WRFJ01000006.1 GCA_009778865.1 Chloroflexota bacterium
AACTATGGCGCAGATAGATGCCCAGTCTATTTGTGACTATGCTTGTGCCGATGCTGATTATACATACCGTTTGCAAAAAATATTCGCTACTGAGATTGATGAGCAAGACTTAAAATATGTATTTTATGATATAGAAATGCCGCTAATGCCGGTATTATCCGATATGGAAGAAGCCGGTATCTTGTTGGATGTTGATTTATTGGCAAAAATTGGCAAGCGTTATGATGCAGAACTGGCACAGGTTACTAAAGATATTTTTGAATTAACTGGTCGTCAGTTTAACATAAACTCACCGGTGCAATTGTCAGGAGTGTTGTTTGATGAATTAAAACTGCCGGTATTAAAACACACGGCTACTAGCCGTTCAACCGATGCTAGCGTACTAGAAGAGTTGGTTTCAAAGCATGCTATTGTGCCGCTTTTGTTAAAATACCGCAATATATCTAAAATAAAATCCACTTACATAGATGCTTTACCTAAAATGGTCTCGCCTATTGACAGGCGTTTACATACTAGTTTTAATCAAACCGGCACCGCTACCGGCCGCATCTCTTCTTCCGATCCTAACCTGCAAAACATACCAGCGCGCGAGGACGGCGGCAAAGAAATACGTACGGCTTTTATAGCCAAAGAAGGTTGTGTATTGTTATCGGCTGATTATTCACAGATTGATTTGCGCTCCTTGGCTCATCTCAGTGCCGACAGCACTCTTATTCAGGCCTTTTTAGATGGTGAAGATATTCATTCTTCAACAGCCATGCATCTTTTTAATCTGCCTTTAGAAAAATTAAATCAAGATATGCGCCGTCTGGCTAAAACTGTTAATTTTGGAGTGATGTATGGCATGAGCGGTTTTGGCTTGGAAAAAGCTGCCAACCTTACTCGCGAAGAAGCCGATAAATTTATCAAAAATTATTTTGAAAAATACCCGGCGGTGTCGGCCTATTTTGCCAAAGTCAAAGAAGAAGTCAGGCAAAAAGGTTATGTGCAGACAGCTTTTGGCCGTCGCCGCTACATAAGTGACATTAATTCGCAAAATCATAATGTGCGCATGGGTGCGGAGCGCGGCGCTATTAATATGCCGGTGCAAGGCACATCGGCTGATATAATCAAAATAGCTATGGTCAACGTGTTTAAAGCTTTAAAAGAAGGTGGTTATCAAAGTCGCATGTTACTGCAAGTTCACGACGAACTTATTTTAGAATGTCCGCATAGCGAGATAGCTGAGGTCACTAAGTTGGTGAAAAAGCATATGTCTGCTGCTGCTTTGCTACGCGTTCCTCTTAAAGTAGAAGCCAAAATAGGTAAAAATTGGGGCGAAATGACCGATGTTTGATATGATTAAAACTTTTTTAAGCAAACAGTGGTATATGCGCTTATCACTTTTTTCTTTATTTTTCTTGTGTTGTTTTATGGCGTTGTTCTTTTTTTGCCGTAGCCAATCACAGCCTGTTTTCTTTGACCAATGGATTATGGATATTATCTATTCGTGGCAAAAACCTTTTCTAGACATAGTTTTTAATACAGTTACTTTTATCGGCGGACCGTTGCTACCGTTTTTGATAGTGGGCTTGGCTGTTGTGCTCTTTTTTGTCTTTAAAAGAGGTATAGCAACTCTCTATTTTTTGGGAGCCAACATTGCTAATGCTGCTTTGATTACTTTTTTCAAATATTTTGGCGACCGTGCTCGTCCGGATGATGGTTTGGGTTTGGATGATGCAGTTAACAATTATTCTTTCCCCAGCGGTCACACTGCTATTTCAATAATGTTTTTCGGGACTCTTTTCTGGATGACGCCCAGTCTTAATAAGAATATATGGGTGCAGATAACTATACGCCTAATTTGTGCCGTATTACTAGTTTTAGTACCGCTTTCTCGCATTTATCTGTATATGCATTATCCAACCGATGTTCTAGGCGGCATTTTACTAGCCTTGGGAGTATTGATGGGTTTTCTGTTTATTTTTCGTCTGACTTATAAAGGAGAGAAGCATGCCTGAGCTTCCTGAAGTAGAAACCATCAAAAGGCATCTGTTGTCTCTCAAAGGTGCTACTATTGTTAAAGCTCATCTTGATTTGGATAATACTTGCCCTACTTCAAGCCGGCAGGATTTTTCTACTTTTTTAACAGGGCGTCGGTTAGATGATTTTGACCGTCGTGGTAAGTTTTTGATTGCTAAATTAAGTGGGGGCTTATATTTAGTGGCTCATTTTCGTATGACTGGCACTTTAGTGGTTTTGCCACTTGATGCTGATATACCTTCACATATGCGCGCCTCTTTTATTTTGGATAACGGGCAAGTTTTATATTTTAATGATCCACGCAAATTTGGTCGTCTATGGCTTACCCAAAATCTTGATTTAGTGCTATCCGGTTTAGGTCCAGAGCCTTTTAGTGACGAATTTACCTCTCAATATCTGCAACAAAAACTTGGTCAAAGCCGTAAACCTATCAAAAGCTTGTTGCTGGAGCAGGATAAAGTAAGCGGTATAGGCAATATGTATGCTGATGAAGCTTTGTTTCTTAGCGGGATTTTGCCTACTGTGCCGGCTGTTAAGCTTACAGAACAGCAATATGAAAAGTTGCATAATGCTATCCGGCAGGCTCTGCAAAGCGGCATAGATAATAATGGTGCCACTGTATCCGACTATCATATGCCTGATGGTAGCGTAGGCCATGCGCAGGAGCATTTTTTTGCAGCACATAGGAAAGGGTGTTTATGCAAAATATGTGGTACCGAAATTAGGCGCATGGTGGTAGGTGGTCGTGGCACCTATTTTTGTCCGTACTGTCAGCATTAGAGCTTTTTGAAAGCACTTAACCTTTGTGTTATAATTACACTCAGTTTAAGATTTTGGGAGAAAGCCAAATGGCATGTAAAGAAAAAAAAGATTTAAAAACTTTTACCGAGAACGTCAATAAAAAAGATAAACTGTCTGGCAAGAAGATTACTTTCGGTTTTGTCAACAAAAAGAAAAAGGACTAGTCTTTAATATAAGTGCATTTAAAAACCGCTTTTTAAGCGGTTTTTGCTTTTAAAAGCTCTAACAACAGTTTTTCTTAAATTTAGCGAAGTAGTCCTATAGCTTCTTTAGCTTCAGTCAGTGTTTGATTTGCCAACTCTATGGCACGCTTAGCTCCGTCATAAATAACATCGTAGATATATTCATCGCTTAGCATAACACGGCGTTCTCTGAATGGTTTTAGTTCGTCATTAATAGCTTGTGCTAGCTTTTGCTTACAAGTCACACAGCCCATAAAAGCTTTTTGACAATCATAGTGTATTTGCTCTAAGTTTTGCAGGTCAAAGAATTTATGCAGAGAAAAAACATTGCATATATCGGGGTGCCCCGGGTCGCTTTTACGCATGCGGGAAACATCGGTAACAGCAGTCATTATGCGTTTAGTAGTTTCCTCTTCGGAAAGTGATAATTCTACATGATTATCCATTGATTTACTCATTTTGACCTTACCGTCTAAACCTATAACCACTGGTACTGCGGTAAGTTTAGCTTGCGGTTCGGGGAATACCGGGCCATAACTGTAATTAAAATGGCGCACAATTTCACGAGCCAGTTCTAGATGCGGCAATTGATCTTCGCCTACCGGTATAATTTCAGATTTATAAAGTACCACATCAGCGGTCATCAAAACCGGATAACCGACTAAACCGTAGTTGACGTTTTCGGGATGGGCTTTAACTTTTTCTTTAAAAGTGGGCACGCGCAGTAGCCAATTTAAAGGAGTAATCATAGAAAGTAAAGTATGTAATTCAGTGACTGCCGGCACATGAGATTGCACGAAGATGATGGAACGTTTAGGATCTAGACCGGCGGCGATCCAGTCTTTTACCATGTTAAAAGTATTACGGCGTAAGTCTATAGAGTTTTGCATGGTGGTTAAGGCATGTACATCGGCTACGCAATATAAACATTGATAACTATTTTCTTCTTGTAAAGCCACATAGTTTTTAAGTGCACCTAGGTAGTTACCCAGGTGCTGATTACCGGTAGGTCTGGCAGCAGAAAATACTCGTTTCAATATAGTGTCCTTTTAATCTAATCATACATTAAAATTTTAACATACGATGTCGAGAATCTTCAATTAACATAATAACTATTTTATTTCCTGCGGCAATGTATTATCGTTGTTTAAGTTTATAATAACCAAAACCGCAAAAATGATAAGGGCTATGATGCCTACTACTAAAGCGGCATAGCCGGCACCTTTTTTACCCATGCCGGTGGTAAAAATATTAAGAGACTGACAGATGAGCAGGCCGCCCAGCACCAACGGCACGTACAAAAGCACGGTATCTTTAAAAAACAAACCGACAATGGCTATAACAATAGTGACCAAACCGAAAAATATTTGCAGATATAAAAATACAGGTACCTGGTTTTTAGCAGTAGCACTTGCTTGTTCGTTTGTCGTTGTCTGCCGGTTGTTGGCCGGTTTAATTTTACTGCCGACCGTCTTTACTTTAGCTTTTTGTCTCTTTTTGGTCATTTACAACTCTTTTTGCATAATATAATCATCCATAACAAAACCGCTACCGATATCAGCCACAAAACTGTCTATAATTTTAAAGCCCATTTTTTCATAAGCAGCAATTGAATCATTATTATATTTATGAACACTTAAGCGTATATCTTTATAGCCGTAATTTTTGGCTATATCTGCTATTTTATACATGGCTGCCTTGCCGTAGCCTTGTCTTCTAAAGGCTTGGGTTATGTATATTTTACTGATAAAAAAGTAGCCTTCTTTTTTCTCAACGGCAAAATATCCCAGTGCCACATCGCCATCGTACATAATATAATACTCATAACCTTGGTTTATCTGAGAAGTTATAGCCTGTGTACTTTGAAAATTACTTACCATATAATCTATTTGTGCCGGAAGCAACATATCGCAATAATACTCATGCCATATTTTATCAGCTAGATTAGCTGTCATATCTATATCTTTTTTATCTTTTACCGTTTTAAAAACAATATCAGTCATATATTTTCTAGTCTTATGATTGTATTTTATAAATTATGCCGTTATTTATCTGTATTTTGCAAGGTGCCTGTAATTTTTATTCTTTTTCTTCGACAGCAGCTTTATCGGTCGGGGTGTCTGTATCATCTTTCGTGGTGATGTTATTGGAAGTATTTTTACCGGTCACTAACATCTTGGCAATGAATTTAATCATCAAAAATAAAACAAAAGCGATAAAGATAAAATGAATAATAGCTGTCAAGAAGGCACCAAATTTAATTTCAGCTCCGTTAATATTCCATATCAAAATATTGCTTAAATCATCTCCGCCGAATATGCCTAAAATAGGCGAAATAATATCGCCGACCAATGAACTGACGATAGCTGTAAAGGCGGCACCGATAACGATGCCCACCGCCATACTAAGGGCGTTGCCTTTAAGGGCAAACTCTTTAAATTCGGCAAAAAATTTTTTCATATTTCTTTATTTCCTTTTCTCCTTAAATTTATAAGCCGTAAAGCTTTTTAGTAAATTCTTAATTTTTTCTCCAAACAAGCATAAAAGGTAGCAGTTTTTCTATCCTGCACTCTTTGCCATTTAAAAAACCGCGGAAATTATCATTACGGCGATATACGCCAAAACAATCTGTCATTGAGACGTTTAAAGTACATTGTTTGAAAGCAGCACTTTTTAAGCAATGTAAACCGCAGTCGGCGATATCAAAAGCAATAAAAATATCTAAAGGCAGATGTCCCTGCCAGTTGTCTAAAGTCGTGTCTAGCACGCTATCTAAAAAATCTTTAGCTAGCTCTTCATTGGTCGGTATAGTTCGAATGTCTACCTCCATCCATAAGTCAATATCGTAGTCGGCTGCGTAACTTTTCTTTAAACCACGTGAACCACATATAGATACTGCTATTACGGCAGCGTGTACGTTAAAGCCGCCAGAAGATAAAATTTCATAAGTTTTGGGCAAGGTTTTAATAAAGTCAACATTGTAATCGCGTATTTTCATGTCTTTCTCCGTGCTGTTATATAAGTAATATTGTAAAACGAAAATATTTATTTAGCCAAAACTTTTTTGCGTTTTTGGTCTATTAAAGATGTTAAAATATAAAAATATGAGGTGTTCTATTATGGATATGCGAACTAGTAAGCTAGCACAAATGTTGGTAAACTACTCTACCGCTGTAAAAAACGGCGAAAAAGTGTTGATAGAATACGATGATTTGGCTTCCGCTCTGGCCAGAGAAGTATATAAAGAAACTTTACAAGCTGGCGCTTTGCCTTATGTAATCTCTCGTCCATCTTGGAAAAATGAAGATTTTTATAAATATGCCAATGATAAACAAATAAAACATGTGCATGATGTGGAAGAGGCTTTAGTGACTGATTTTGATGTGAATATCGTGCTAATCGGCAGTGAAAACACCAAGTCTTTAACTTCGGCAGATTCAAGTAAGATGGCTACCCGTACTTTGGCTCGTAAACATCTTAGTAAACTGCACCAACAGCGCTCGGCCAGCGGAGAACTGAGATGGGTATTGTGTAATTATCCTACCCAGGCTCTAGCTCAAGAAGCTGAGATGAGTTTAGACGAATATGCCGATTTTTTATATCAGGCTTGTTTAATAGATTTTAATGATCCGGTAGGTTCTTGGAAAAAGTTCCAGAAGCGCCAAGATGAGATTATAGCGGTCTTAAAGAACAAAGACGAGTTTATTTTATCAAAAGCCCCGATGCTGACCTTACTTTACGCTGTGGTGGGCGCATATGGAAAAATTCTTGTGGTCACTATAATTTGCCTGACGGCGAAGTTTATACTGCTCCCATTGAAGATAGTATAAACGGCTATATCAAATTTTTATATCCGGCTATTTATCGCGGCAAAGAAGTAAGCGGTGTTGAGCTTTGGTTTGAAAAAGGTCGTGTCGTCAAAGCTAAAGCTGAGAAGAATGAGGAGTATTTACTCTCGGTCTTAGATACCGATTACGGTGCTAGATCGGTAGGGGAATTTGCTTTTGGAACTAATAACGGCATTAATTATTTTACCAAAGATATTCTCTTTGACGAGAAAATGGGCGGTACTATACATATAGCTATGGGTGCTTCTTATCCGGAAACTGGTGGTGTTAATGATTCAGCCATACATTGGGATATGATTTGTAATATGAAAGAGGGCACGGTCACTGCCAACGGCCAATTAATATACCAAAAAGGCACTTTTATTATTTAAGAGGAAAACTAAATGAGTTGGAATGCTGAATTTTTGCAAGAATTTTTATCTGAAAATTTTCCTGGACTAAATTTACATAAGCCACTTTTATATGAATGGCAGCCTTCTATGCGCGTACGCATAAGTGTAGACTGTAACAGTGGGTCCGACAAGGAATATAAAGAGAAAGCTGCTGCCCAGTCTTTAGCATGGTTTAGTGATATTTTTGGTAGCGAAAAAGAACTTTTGATAGTAAACGATTACAAGAAAAAAATCAGTCTTTTGCCAGTACTGCAACAATATACGAGTGGTGTCCAAAGCCAGATTTTACAGCAGAAAGTAGATTATAACGGCAATATTAGTGTTGTTGCCCGCGACATTTTTTATGGTAATCTTAAAGATGCGCGTATTAAAGATATACTTTATGCCATAGTCAACAAAAGCTACGGCGGTAACGCTATCGGCCAAGTATATTTTATTCAGCTTACTCAAAAGATAATCTTTGATTTATATGGCGAAGAGGGCGCTGATATAGCGGCCGCCGGCAAAGAAGAACTTTTACCTATCTACCTTAAATTGTCTGATCTGGTATCTCCCATTGATCGCGGCCGTACCGAAAAAGCTTTGGGTATACTGTAAATTTTTAAATAGCTAGACTATTTTTGAAGCATTGGCGATGAGAAAATTTTGGATTTCGTTTATAGCTAATGCAAAGCCTATATTTTCCATAATATCATAATCAAAGCCCCAAGAAACTATACCAATAACTTCACCATTCATATTAACTACAGGACCGCCGCTGTTGCCGTTATTCATAGCAGCATCGGCTTGAATATGAGTATAATATCTATTATTTTGGTTAGCCGAGGTTTCTTGTTTAATGGCCGATACTATACCGAAGAAGGCGCTGGGCTTGGCGTGTGCTAAATATGAAGACAACGGATAGCCTATAATAAGTACGCCTTGTCCCGGTGTTACGTTACTAATATTACCCAGTTTAGCTGCTGTAAGAGTTATGTTGGCCGGTACAGTAACTTTCAGTAAAGCTATATCGCGGTCAAAATCAGAAGCTACTACAGTGGCTGATACTGTAGTCTTAAGGTCGGGCAAAGTTACACTGATATTACGGGCGTTGCTTATTACATGTTGACTGGTAATGATATAGCCGTCAGCCCTATAGACAAAACCGCTGCCGGCTTTACCTCCGAAGAAAGAAGTAGTGGTTTCAATATATACCACACTGTCTACGATTTTATTATAAGCATTAACGGCTGAACCGGCAGAAGCTTCCAGAAAACCAACGCGCTCTTGCAATTCGCGGATTTGACGTATAAGATTGCTTTCAATACTGTCATCGCTGTCAAACATTGACTCAAAATCGTTTAAGCGCATTTGTGTACTGGCTGCTTGTTGAACCAAATTGTCTATTTTATCATCTGCTTTGTTTAATACTACTGCCATTAAAAATGTATTAACAGTCAATAAGAAAATGGCCAGTATTGAGGCTATTGTAGCAAATGTTTTTTTCCCATTGGTTTCCATAAATAGCCTCCCGCTTAACCATGCTATAGCTGTTCAAAGCTGTTTCAGATAAAATACTTTCTTAATTTATTATATATCTAATAATGCTTATTGCGATAATAATATTTAAAAGTAACTTGACGTAGGAAAACCCCGTAAATAGCGCCGATAATGGCACCGCCTAGATGAGCTTCCCAAGCTATACTGGCACCTGAATAGGATATAAAAGTCATAATAATTAACAGTCCTACAATACCTACCCACATGGGTATTGGCACCGGTATGGGGAAGATTATGATTTTGGACATGGGCTTTAGTACGGCCAGTGTTGCGCCTATGCCGAATATAGCACCGGAAGCACCTACCGTTGCTCCGATAGTGTCGGGGTTAAGCAATTGGAAGATAAGGATGAAAAACAAATTACCTATAATGCCGGCTAGAAAATATACTATCAAAAAACGTTTAGCACCGATCATGTTATATAGATAATTGCCCAAAAAATAAAGAGTGACCATATTGAACAATAAGTGCCATATGTCAGAGTTGCTATGCGTAAACATACTGGTAACCAAAGTCCAAGGCTCTTTATACCAAATATCGGTAAAAACAGCTAAATAATGTATCAACTCGGGACTAATCCATACGGCGATTTCTATAACTAGACAAACACTGAAGATATAAATTATGGGGTTTTTCAAGATAGAGATTTTTTGCATGAAGAATTACCTTACTGTTTTATATTGTCGTTTTTGATATCTTATAATATGCCAAAAAGGCGGCAAATAGCAAGATGCGGACATATATGTCCGCATCTTGCTATTGTATATTAGACAGTTATTCGTAACGCAAAGCTTCCACTGGGTCAAGGCTAGCGGCACGATTAGAAGGATAGATGCCGGCCATTATTGAAATAATAGTTGTCAGCAGTATTACGCCGATGACTACCAAAGGTGTGAAAACGCTTAAGTGGAAGTTGGGGAAAGCCGACAAAAAAGTTTGGGCGCCGATAACATTAAGCAGCCAGCCGATTGTCATAGCTAAGCCTACGCCTATCACGCCTCCGAAGAAACCTATGGCTGCACTTTCCACCGTAAACAACAGTCGTATATCGCCTTTAGTAGCACCGGTAGCTTTCATTATGCCTATTTCGCGGGTGCGTTCATAAATAGCCATGATCAAAGTATTGATAATGCCAATGGCTGCTACTACCAAGGCTATGACGCCGAATGAAGAAAGACCTATTTGAATAACGTTAAAAGCGGAATTAATTTGAATCATTACATCATCATAAGTCATGGCATTTAATTTACTGTCAATGGTGCGGATGTCTAGAGCTATATCTTTGGCATCTTCGGCGCTATTAGCTTTAATGGTCAGTATATAGCCAGGCATAGCTTCGGTATAAAGATTAGGAGTATCGGCGTAAAAGCGGCCCATATCGGCAGCATCGGGAAATGATAAGAATATACTGGTCATGGCTAAACTTTCATCAAGAACGCCGCAAACAGTAAAAGTATATTCCTTACTGTCGGTAGAGAAAGGGTTCATCTTACCGATGGTAATAGTGATGGTTTTACCTATAGCTTCGCTGGCGCTCCAGCCAAAAACTTTAGCATACGAATAAGAAATAACTGCTTGGCCGCTGCCTTCGTAATCTACGTAGATACCGACAGACAGAGGGCGTAATTGCTGTTCGTGTAAAGGCAAACAAGAGGTTGATGCGGTAAATAGCCTGTCGGAGTCTTGAGCTTGCACACTTTTGGCATTGAAATTGGGATTAAAATAAATAGCTTCTATGTTAGCTATTTTGGCAATATTTTCAAAATCTTCTTGAGTAAGCGGTTCAGTAGAACCACTGTTGTTTTCGGTGATCTCTTGTGGGCCACCGCCAAAACTGTAGTTGCCTTTATAGACTGTGATGCTTTGTTCGTGAAAATAAGATCCGAACTGGTTGGTGATAAAAGACTTAAGGCCGTCGCTTACCGATAACATTAAAGCAATGAGCAAAGCACCGATGACGACGGCCAGCGTGGTCAGAACAGTACGTAGTTTGCTTTTATAAAGATTGCTTAAAGCAATGCCAAAAATATCGGATAATCTCATATTATTTGGCTCCTACTGTTTGATTATTATCGTTCATGTAATCTTCTACTATTTTACCGTCGGTTAAGCGTATAATACGCTGAACGCGCTGAGCTACCGAAAGGTCATGTGTGGCAATTACCAAGGTTATATGTTTTTTTTCATTTAATTCTTGCAGTAAGTCCATAATATGGTTGCCGGTTTTGGTATCCAGCGAGCCAGTGGGCTCATCGGCGATGATGATCTTGGGGTTTACCACCAATGCTCTGGCTATAGATACGCGCTGGCGCTCACCGCCGGAAAGTTCATTTGGGCGATGAGTCATACGGTGCGGCATATGTACTGCTTCCAGAGCGTCTTTAGCACGTTCTAAGCGCTCCTTTTTCCCCATGCGGCTGAATATAAGCGGCACGGCTACGTTTTCTTGAGCGGTATAAGAAGGCAATAAATTAAAAGCCTGGAATACAAAACCCACGCTACTGTTGCGGTAACTGGACAGCACTTTGTCTGAGGCTTCAGATAGATCCTGCCCGCTGATAGTAATATGACCTTCATTGGGAGTGTCTAAGCCGCCTATCATATTGAGCAGGGTGGATTTGCCGGAACCAGAGGGTCCTAAAAGTGCTACGAATTGTCCGCTGGGAATTTTTAGCGATACGCCGTCAAGAGCGTGCACTATTTCGTCGCCGATCTTATAGTAACGTTTGACATCGTTTACTATAATAAAATCTTGGTCTTGCATGTGGTCCTTTCCAAATGGCTGGATATTTGCCATATTAGTTTTGATATGGTATTGTCTTATTTTAAAACTTATGTAGATATAAAAGCAAGCTTTATTTTTCAGCCTTAATTTAGTCTGCAGTCTGCGTGATATATAATAATAAAACAGCACCGAAACATGTTATGTTATTTTCAAAAGTATAACCCTTGTGTTAAAATATAGCATTCTTTTGACGGGCGGCTAGCTCAGCTGGTTAGAGCGCTTGCTTCACACGCAAGAGGTCGGGGGTTCAAGTCCCTCGCCGCCCACCATTTTTAAATTCTAAATCTTACTTCAGCGAGGTTTACTATATTACGGTGTCTGGCAAAACGTGCGGCATACCATTTAGATTACTAATGGTTGCGTTTACATCGTAAATATCACGCAGGGCTTGCGTGGTAAGGGTTTCTTGGGGTGTGCCGCTTTGATAGAGCCGGCCGTTTTTGAGAAAAAGCAGGCGATGACAGTAGCGGGCAGCTAAATTTAAATCATGAACAGCTACGATGGAGATGAGTTTTTTATCGGTAGCGTTTTTTTGTATAAGTTCCCATAATTCCAGTTGATAGCGTATGTCCAATGAGGCTGTGGGTTCATCAAAAAGTATAACTTGCGGCTGTTGAGCTAGTGCTCTGGCTACTAGTACTCTTTGACGTTCGCCGCCGGAAAGCTCATCCAGTTGGCGTTCGGCTAATTCTTGCAGATTCATCTCTATGATTACACGAGCACAAATTTCCCTATCTTGCTCAGCAACAAACCAATGCATATGCGGTTTACGTCCCGTTAGCACTGTTTCAAAAACAGTTATTGCTGGCAAACGCTCGGTATTTTGTGGCACGTAAGCTAACAAGTGCGCTAGTTTTACGGGGAGCATTTTGAGCAGATTTTGACTGTTTAAATATACTGTGCCTTGTTGTGGCTTTAAGATGCCTAACAGACATTTAATGAGGGTGGATTTACCGCTGCCGTTAGGGCCTACTAAACCTATTATCTCACCCGGACAAGCTTCAAAACTGATATCGCTGATGGCTGTTGTGTGGCGGGTGTAAGTGTAAGTTAGATTTTCGGCGTGCAGATGCATATTATAATCCTCTCTTTCTATTGCGTATCATGATGTAGATAAAAAATGGCACGCCCACAAAAGCCGTCATTATGCCTACAGGTATTTCTATGGGTGCTAAGATAATACGGCCGATAGCGTCAGATGCTAACAGTAATACGGCGCCCACTATGCAAGAAAAAGGCACCAAAAAGCGGTGATCTTGCCCTATTATCATGCGTGAAATATGCGGCGCTAACAGACCTATAAAACCAATGATGCCGGTAAAAGAGATGGCCACGGCAGTTGTCAAAGCCGAAGCACCCATGCAAAGAAAGCGGGTGCGACTGGTTTTGACACCTAAAGAAGAAGCGGTGTCTTCGCCGCCAGCTAAGGCGTTAAGATTCCAAGCTTGGCTAAAAATTATGATAAAAGCCAGTATAAAAGCCGCTAATATCAAAGTTATATTAACCCAAGAAATACCGGAAAGTGAACCGAAAAGCCAATGTACAACCTCAGTTAATTGTTGTTCGGTAGCACCGTAGTGTAAAAAAGAGGTAGCAGCCGAGAAAAGGTAAGTGACAGCTACGCCGCTAAGCACCAACGATTCTGGCGAAAGATTTTTCATTTTGGCAATAAGATAAACGCCGCCTACTGCTAGCATGGCAAAAGAAAAAGCTACTAGAGATATTATAAAATTGCCACCGACCATACTTAAACCAAGTATTAAAGCCAGTGATGCGCCAAAGCCAGCGGCTGCAGATACGCCTATAGTATAAGGTTCTACTAAAGGATTGCGCGTTACACCTTGCATAGCCGTGCCGGCGATACCAAAAGCACAGCCACAAATTAATGCTGTTGCTATACGCGGCATCCTCATATCCCAAATAATATCTACATATATAGGGTCTATATCTATATTAATAAACGGCAAAATCTTAGCAAAAAAAGCTTTAAAAGAGTCGGCTATACTGATATCGGCAGCGCCTACGGTCAGTGAGAATACAGTTAAAATTAGCAGAATAAAAAACCCGCCCAAGAGCCACCAGCTTTTCTTGGCGCAAGAGTTTTTTTGCTTTTTCACCAGATCTTTTATCTGTGCATCTATAGCAGCAGCTTTATTATTTAACATAATATTTTTCTATTTTTGCGGATAATAAATATGATTTTGGTCGAAAGAGACACCTTGATATTCGGTATACCATTTTTGGGCAATATCATTGGCGTTTAAATGACTAAATAGATCAGGATATAAAATCTCAGTTAGCATAACTATGGCGTATAATTTGCCGAAGCTTTTAGCTGCCCAATAATTTAAAACAAAAACATTACTGTTTTTAATGGCGCTCATATTATTCCAGCCACTTCTTTTCATGAGCTCATTGTATAAATACCGCATATCGGCAATGTCGGGAGTCATACTGCCGTTATAGTAATGCCAAATAAAGTCGGGGTTTTTTTGTACGGTGGCTTCAGTGGCGGTGATAGTACCGCTTGCTATATCGCCGTAGATATTAATACCGCCGGCCAGCTCTATAACTTCGTGCCAGCCGCTAAGATTGCCCACGCTAGTTTGGCTGGCACCTTCGTAATAAACTGTTTTGCGGTCGGATTGTGGGATGGAATTTATGTATAAAGAAATAGTATTTAAAATGTCGGTATAATAATCGGCCAACTCTTTAGCTTTAGCAGTTTGGCCAGTCACTAAGCCTATCAGGTTGACATCACTGGCATAGCTTAGAGGTTTATAACAGTTAATGACAGCCACTTTAAAACCCGCATTTTCCAATGTCTCTACTGTTTTGGTATAACCTATATCGCTGGTTATTACCAATTCTGCGCCTTGCATGCGCATAGTTTCCAGATTGTTAGTATTTATATCATTATACATACCTACTGCTGGTAAGTTTACCAAAGAACCCCAATAGGAAGCACCCTCGTCTTTCATGTAATTGCATATAGCCACCAATTTATTTGCCGCTCCTAAGGCGCGTATGACTTCAGCAGAGTAGTGGTCAAGCACGGCGATTTTTTCGGGCAATTTACCTAAAGTTACTGTACGGCCTGCTGAGTCAGTAAAAGTTATGGGATCGTCATAATTAGGTTTATCTTTACCGCAGGCAACTATTGGCAAAGCTAAAAGCACTGTCAGTATAGCAGCTATAAATATTTTATAAAATTTACACATCAATTTGATCTTTAAGTATTTATACAATTAGTTGTTATTGCAATTAATTGCAATTATATAGTTTTGTCTTAAATAATGTCAAAACATATTTAGCTGTAATTAAAGATAGTAAAAAAACTTCTTCGGTGGCATAATAAGTTTATGACAGATATTATTTTGGCTTCAGCATCACAAGGACGTGCTATGATTATGGCGCAGATAAGTCTGCCTTTTAGCACTTATGCTGTAAATATAGACGAGAGTAGACTTTATAACGAAAAGCCGCAGGATATGGTGTTGCGATTATCTATTCTTAAAGCTAGAACTGCTCTAAAACTTTTCCCGCAGGCTATTTGCATAGGTGCCGATACTATAGCTGTGTTTAGTAGCCAGATTTTTGGTAAGCCGCACGATGCTTGGGAAGCTAAACAAATGATAAGTGCTTTAAGCGGTCAAAGTCATATTGTGTTAACTGGACTTTGTGTTATAGACGGCGCAAACGACAGGCAAGAGGTTGCTTTTGAACAAAGCAAGGTTACCTTCAGAAGACTGAATTCTAACGAAATAGATATTTATGTGGCTAGCGGGCGATGGCAGGGCAAAGCCGGTGGTTATGCTGTACAAGATGACGATAGTTTTATAAAAAATATACAGGGCAGCCGCAGTAATGTTATAGGGCTGCCTTTTGAGCTTTTAAAAGAAAAATTAAAAAATTTGATAGTGTTCACTGATATATAGCGAGAGCAGTCTGTTGAAATCTCTTAAAGGTAGCCGGTGTTGTTAAAGCCTGCCAAAGCTTCAAGGAAAGGTCTACCATTGACTCTTTTTGCA
>WRFJ01000007.1 GCA_009778865.1 Chloroflexota bacterium
CTTTAGGCTCTAAAATATGAGCCACCAAATTTATAGCTTCACCGTCAATTAAAAGTGAGCCATTTACAGCCTCTTCGGCTTCTAAATCATATGGTAATTCTTTTTTGTCTAAAAGAGTCATCTTTATAATTTACAGAGCGGTAACTACTATTTTAATATCGGCAATTATGTCTTTACTAAATCGCACCCTGGCGGCAAAAGAGCCGGTACCGTTAATATTTTCGGGTATTTCTACTTTGCGTTTATCTACTGTTTGACCGGTAACTTCTTTGATGCGTTTAGCTATATCGGCATTGGTCACCGAACCAAAAAGGCGACCGTTTTCGCCGGCCCTAGCCTTAATTTCTAAAGTTTTATCGTTTAAGCTAGCCGCCGCTTCTTTAACAGCAGTTATCTCAGCCGTTTTTTGAGCGGCTTCGCTAGCTATTTGGCTATTTACTTCTTTTTGTGTAGTAGAACTGGCCGGAGCAGCCAGTTTTTTGGGAATAAGCATATTGCGGGCATAGCCGTCGGAAATTTCTTTTATCTCTCCGCGTTTACCGACTCCAACCACGTCTTGTAAAAATATTACTTTCATTTTCTTATTAAGTCCTTTAAACGTAGTATTGTTCATTATATCACAGAGCGCAGAGGGTTGGCATAGCCCAGAAGCTAGTTATTTTATAAAAAATTGTCAAAATTATTTGTGCGGTCTGGCTTTATGCAATATATAAAAAGTTTGCAATACTTATACCAAAAGTACTTTAGAGTATCAAGTTTTTGCATAGGTACTGCAAAAACTGTTATTCAAACGCATGGAATATTCCAGCGTGCCATAGTATAATCTTAGTTAACAACATCCCATAGCTTTATATGGTATGTTGGTTTATTTCATTTTAGTCAAATACGCGGAGGTTTAACTATGTTTGAAAACTGGAAAAAAAGGAAAGCGGATAAAGAGGAAAAACTTGAAGATGACGCGTATCAAATCAAGGACAAATATATTGAATCTATCATGGGAAAAGAACATGATATGGTAGGTCATGCAATTATTCCATACTGTGTAGGCGGTGCTTTTGATCAATATTACTACCCGGATTTTTGTAACGGGACAGCAATTGTGACAAAAGAACTTGTTAATTATAAGTTTAATTCTCCGAAGAATGATATTTACGATGCCTATGAACTTGTTATCGTTACAAGAAATAAAATTAATACTTCGGGTGAGCTTGCACTTGAATACGACGACGGTCCTTTTATAGAAATTTTGAATATGCTTGGAAGGTATTCAACGACGGCTAAACTAAACCCCTTTGAAACAATAGAATTTCCAGATGGTTTTGAGAATGAAAATCTTAGCAGAAGATGCCTTATTATTGACGCAATATCTGAGCCTCTTTGTAATGAAGAAACACACAACAGAAAATTCGGACTTATGCTGATAATGGAAATTCATCGTGACGAAATGGAATTTGCAATGCAGCAAAAGGGTAAAGACCTAATCGAAAAACTAAAGCAAAAAGGAATATACCCATTGACGGGAGTAAACAGACCGTCAGTGTTCAGTTAATAATCTCCAAAGCCTTGTTAGCGTAGTTATCCTTGACGGATTAAATCACATGGGCATGGGGTAACAATAATTACGGCCAGCTAAGAAATAGTTACCTTGATATTTTTATTATTGGTGGTCCTAATGACAAACTTCCTGTTCAGGTAACCAGTCTTAAAAATGTTACTGTCATTATTGCAGGGGCAAATCACAGTTTAGCACTTAAAAATGATGGTACAGCCTGGTCTTCTGATGATAATAGCTGGGGGCAGTTAGGCAGACTGCAAACAAATAACAGTATGACATTTGTATGGCAGTTGAGCATCCCCATTTATAGACCATTCTAGTCTGTAATTTGTTAGTTGCTGTTGTATTGGGCGTTTTAAGATAAGCGTAGATTTTTTAGGAAAAATCAGCAGATTTTGCATATACTTCCCAAATATTTTTGGGCATAAAAAGCAGCAGTAGCGCCATCTCCGGCAGCGCTAACGGCTTGTTGTATGGCGCCCTCACGTATGTCGCCAGCTGCTAATATACCTGGTACATTGGTTTGCATATTGATATCAGTAACGATAGCACCGTTTTGGTTAATATGTAGCAGGTCTTTCAGATAGTCAGTCTGTGGCACTAAGCCTACGGAAATAAAAACTCCGTCTACTTTAAGCACACTTTGCTGTCCGCTGTTATTTTCTAACAGTAATTCTTCCAGCATGATATTGCCGCGCATTTCTTTTATTTGACTTTCATATATGATTTCTATTTTAGGGTTGTTTTTTACCCGTTCTTGTAAAGATGGCTGACTTTTAAAAACTAAGCGGCGGTGTATGAGATAAACTTTTTTGGCAGTAGATGTTAAGTGCAAAGCTTCAGAGAAAGCCGAATTTCCGCCGCCCACTACCGCCACTACGCGGTCTTTATAAAAAGCTCCGTCGCAAGTAGCACAGTAAGAAACGCCGCGTCCCAAATATTTTTCTTCACCCGGTACACCCAGTTTACGTCTTTCATTGCCGCCGGCAATAATTACTGCTTTAGCAGTGATGATTTCCCCATTCTCTAAAGTAAGCTTTTTCTCCAGGCCATAGTCTTCTAAGGCTATTACTGTACCGGTTTTTACTATAGCTCCCAGTTTGGTAGCTTGCGCCAGCATTTTTTCACCAAGTTCAAATCCGCTGATGCCGTCTTCAAATCCGGGGAAGTTTTCTATCCACGAGGCTTGTGCCATCAACCCGCCGGTAAAAGCACGTTCCAGCAGTAAAGTTGAATACTCACCGCGTACAGTGTAAATGGCCGCTGTTAAACCGGCCGGCCCGCCGCCTATAATAACTGCATCGTATTTTTTATCATCAGTCATAATTTAAAACTCCCCGCTTCTTGTCCGTTGAACTTTCTTTAAGGGCGCATAAAGCAGCACCGTAAGCACCGCTTATGTGAGGATAGGGCGGCACATTAATGTTTTCATTTAAGTTTTGCTGTAAAGCCAGTACTATGGCCTGGTTGCAGGCTACACCGCCCTGAAATATATAAGGGCCTTTTAAAGTTTTGCCGGCACCCACGTTATTCAAAAAATTAGCGGCTAAAGCTTGAGCTAAACCGTAAGTTATGTCTTCTTTAGCTGCACCATTTTGCTGGGCAGAGATCATAGCACTTTCAGCAAAAACCGTACAGCGGGCATCTATACTGGTAGCTTTTTGGCTTTTGGCGGCTAGAGAAGCAAATTCTTCTATATTTATACCCAATCTTGCGGCCTGATGATCTAAAAAGCTGCCGGTGCCGGCTGCGCACACAGTGTTCATAGCAAAATCTATAGGCAAACCATTTTCCATCAGGATTATTTTACTGTCCTGGCCGCCTATTTCCAGCACAGTGGCAACATCTGGCATAAATTTTACAGCAGCCATGGCCTGAGCGGTAATTTCATTTTTGATAATGCCGATTTTAAGAGAAGCTGCTACCAGCTTTCTGGCGCTGCCTGTCAGGCAGATGGCTGTTACCTCGGCATAAGAGGGCAAAGCCTTCTTTACAGTTTGTAGCACTTCTTGTGCCGTTAACAGAGGCTGACCGCCGGTTGGTAGATAGCTAAAAGTCAGCAGATTACCTTCTAGGTCGCAACAGGCAGCTTTAGTTGATACGCTGCCGCTGTCTATACCTATAAAAATTTGCATTTAGACTTGCTCCTGAAAATCCTCTTGTGCTTTGGCACATAAGTCTTTATCAATATACATTTTAAGAGCGGTAAGAGCTAAGCCTTTGGCATTTTGCACCATAGCTTCCAAAGCTTGAGAACTGCCGGCCGCTAAGCAAAAACTAGTGGTGTGCGGAGTTAATTCTTCATCTGAGATGGCAAAAAGCGGGTGAATACTGGGTATAAGGTGGCTGACATTACCCATATCGGTAGAGCCGAAAGATAGGCTGTTGCAGCGAAGATCTACCGCCTGGCCGAGCTCGGCCATGCTTTGTATATAAGTTTCGGCCATAGCCTTATTGTTTTTCATATTTAGGCAGGTATGGCCGATGTCAATATTGGCAGTGCAGCCGGTCTGCAAAGCTGCTCCGCGGAAAATATCGCCTACTTTTTGTATGATGGACTTTAGATAAGTACCGTTTTTACTGCGCACCATAAAATGTGCTTTAGTTAAAGACGGTATAATATTGGCGGCCTCTCCGCCTTTTAAAATAATGCCATGAATGCGCACATCGCTTTTAAGCTGTTGACGCAGGGCGTTGATAGCATTAAAAGATAAGATTAAAGCATCTAAAGCATTTATACCTTGTTCTGGTGAAGCAGCAGCATGAGCTTCTTTACCGTGGAAAGTTACCCATACATCAGTGTTGGCGTAAGAAAAAATGGTGGCTACATCGTGAATGGCGGTGGGATGGCTTATCATGGCCATTTGTATGTCTTCAAAAGCACCATTTTCTATCATATCTATTTTGCGGCTGCCTTGCTCTTCAGATGGTGTGCCAATGACACTTAGCCGGCCGCCTATTGTCTCTAATACAGGTAAGAGAGCACATGCCGCCAGTGTTGAGGCGGCAGCAATCAAATTATGGCCACAACCATGACCAATATCTGGCAAAGCATCATATTCGCCAAGTAAGGCTATATGGGTCTGGCCATGTCCGATACTAGCTTTAAAAGCAGTGGGCAAATCGGCATATGGGGCAGTGATATCAAAGCCTTGTTCTTCAAGAAATGATGCTATTAATACTGATGACTGATATTCTTTTCTACTTGTTTCAGGATCATTATAGATTTGCAGGGCTAGTTCTTTAGTTGCCGTAGCCAATTCGTCAGCTCTTGATAAAACTATATCTTTTAATTGATCATAAGTATGCACAATGTCTTACCTCTTCGTTTATATCCAAATTATAACTTTTTTGTATTCTTTACGCTATGTTTTATGAAACTATCAACCTGCTTAACGGCTGCAGATAAATAAAAACGCAAGACTTTTCTGGTCTTACGTTTTTGACAATAAATCTCTTATATATTTTTTCATAATCTTTCTTTCAAAATAATGCATACGATACTATGATATGTTAAGCCAATATCCATGTCAATGTAAGAATGATTTTTTGGTTTTAAAACAATACTATTAATCCCAACAAAATGGCCTATATATTGCAATAAAACCCGCGGTATTTTATAGTTTTTTAAATATAAAAAATGGTAAAATAGAACAGATGTTTTTTATTATGGAGTGATGATGAGCCAGGACTACATAAAAATTAAAGGTGCGCGCGAACATAACCTTAAGAATATAAGTTTAGACATACCACGGGATAAATTGGTGGTAATCACCGGTGTTTCCGGTAGTGGCAAGTCGTCTCTTGCTTTTGATACTATTTATGCCGAGGGCCAGCGTCGCTATATGGAAAGCCTTTCGGCTTACGCCCGTCAGTTTTTAGGCCGAATGGAGAAACCTGATGTGGACTCTATAGAAGGTCTTTCCCCGGCTATTTCTATAGACCAAAAAGGCCAGGGCAAGAATCCGCGTTCTACGGTGGGTACGGTAACTGAAGTTTATGATTATTTGCGCTTACTTTTTGCTAGAATAGGGCACCCCTTTTGTCCGCATTGCGGTAAGGAAATCTCAGCTCAAAGCATAGAAGATATTGCCAGCGCTATCTTAGCTATGCCGGCTGGTCAAAAAATTATGATTTTAGCACCGGTTATCAGTGACCGCAAGGGCGAATATCAAAGTGTTTTTGCTGAACTTGCCAAAAACGGCTATGCCAGAGCACGTGTAGACGGGGCTATCTATCAGCTTGATGAAGAAATCAAGCTGGAAAAAACCAAAAAACATAAAATTGAAGCAGTGGTAGACCGTTTAGTGACCGGCGAACAAGGCCAAAGAAGCCGCATAGTCGACTCGGTGGAAACAGCTTTAAAATTGGGTGCCGGCAACGTTATTATTGCTGAACTGGACGGTCAGGAGAAACTCTATTCCGAACATTTTGCTTGTAAAGAATGCGGTTTTTCTTTTACCGAAATTGAGCCGCGTACTTTTAGTTTTAACAGCCCTCATGGTGCCTGTCCCAGTTGCACCGGGTTAGGTTTTAAACTGGAATTTGATGCGGATTTAGTAATTCCCGATAAAAACTTATCATTAAATGAAGGGGCTATTGCTCCTTTTGCTACTCAAAACTATTATCTCTATGCTTTTGACCAACTGTCAAAAAAGTACGGTTTTAATCTTAATACTCCGGTTAAAAATCTGTCCGACGAACAACTGAATATTATTTTATACGGTGAAAAGAGTACTAAAAGACACCGCACCAGTTTTGGTAAGCAAACGCATGAATATGTAACCGGCGGCTACGAAGGTATTATACCCCGTCTGCAAAGGCTGCATCGGGAAACACAAAGTGAATATACGCGTACTGAGTATGAACGCTACATGATAAGTTTTCCTTGCGATGAGTGTGAAGGCAAGCGCCTTAAAAAAGAGTCTTTAGCAGTATTTATAGACGGGCAAAGCATTATGGATATTTCAGCCATGGCAGTAACCGACGCCTTAAAGTGGGTTAAAAACCTTACTGGTAAAAACTCTCCTTTAAACTCCAAGGAGAGCATGATAGGCAAGCAGATATTTAAAGAGATTACCGCACGTTTAGGCTTTTTGGAAGCTGTAGGTTTAGATTATCTGTCGGTTGACCGTGCCTCTAATACTTTATCGGGCGGTGAAACTCAGCGCATAAGACTGGCCACTCAAATAGGCAGCGGCTTAACCGGCGTGTTGTATATCTGCGATGAACCTACAGTAGGCTTACATCCGGCTGATGACGATCGTTTGATAAATACCCTAAAAAACTTAACGGATTTAGGCAATACTGTTATTGTAGTAGAGCATGATGAAGCTATGATGCGAGCTGCTCATCATATTGTAGATATCGGTCCTTATGCCGGCGAACATGGTGGACAAGTGGTAGCTCAGGGTAGTCTGCAGGATATTATGGACAATAAACAATCGCTAACCGGTGCTTATCTGTCGGGACGCAAAGTTATTGCTCTACCGAAAAAACACCGTGAAGGCAACGGACTTTTTCTGTCCATTGTAGGAGCTACCCAAAACAACTTAAAAAATGTGTCGGTAGATATTCCGCTGGGCAAACTGGTGGTTGTTACCGGCGTCTCGGGTAGTGGTAAATCTACTTTAATTACTGATATCTTATATAAAAGTCTGGCCGCTAATTTTTATCGCAGTAAAGAGCGTCCCGGTATTCACCAAACTATTTGCGGTATGGAAAATATCAACAAAGTGATAAATATAGACCAAAGCCCTATTGGTCGTACGCCGCGCAGTAACCCGGCTACCTATACAGGTATTTTTACTGTTGTACGCGACCTTTTTGCCAAAAGTACTGATGCCAAAACACGCGGTTATATGCCTGGACGTTTTAGTTTTAACGTTAAAGGTGGGCGCTGCGAAGAGTGCAAGGGTGACGGTTATATACAGATAGAAATGCAGTTTTTGCCGGATGTAACGGTGCCTTGTGAAGTATGCGGCGGCAAGCGCTATAACGCTGAGGTGTTGGAAGTTAAGTTTAAAGGTAAAAATATTGCCGATGTTTTGGATATGACTATAGAGCAGGCTTTAGAATTTTTTGCCAATTTTCCGGCCATACACCGTCGTTTACAATCTTTAAACGATGTTGGTTTAGGTTATATGCGTTTGGGCCAATCGGCTACCACTCTTTCTGGTGGTGAGGCCCAGCGTATAAAACTAGCTACCGAACTGGCTAAGACTGCCCAAGGGCATACGTTGTATATTTTAGACGAACCCACCACTGGTTTGGCTTTTGAAGATACAGCTGCTTTACTTAGAGTATTAAATCGCTTGGCCGATAACGGCAGCAGCGTGCTGGTTATTGAGCATCAGCTTGATATTATAAAAAATGCTGATTATATTATAGATTTAGGTCCGGGAGCCGGTCACCGCGGCGGTCAGATTGTGGCTTTAGGTACACCTGAAGAAGTGGCTAATAATAAAAAATCCCTTACTGGCTGCTATTTAAAACCTTTTTTGGTATAATTTTAAATATATGTCAGTTATTAAAAGTAGGCTATAAAGGATGAAAAGTAAATGAAGAGTAAAATGAAAAGAATGACTCCACAGAAGATGCGTGTAGTTGGCTGGTTGTGGACTATAGCAGCTATTTTATACTTTGTATTTGCGATATCCTCTCTTTGGAATATCAATTTTGATAGTGCTATTAAGGTCTACTATTTACAACTAATTATTCACTTAATAAACCTCTTTCTTTATAGTGCTTTAGTTATAATATGGTGGGTTAAATATGCGCGTATTAAGCATCTTGCAGACGACAATAAATTGCTTAACTAGCTGACTGACAATAAGACTACACCATCTCAAAAGTTTATAACATAACTTAATAGAATATGGGTCTGCGTTGAGATTTGTTTTATTGTGTCTTATGATATCTTTAATAATACGTTTATTCTATAGACACCATCGAGCCGTCGGCTTCTTTACGTACATTAATGCGCGAGGGGAAAAACTCTTTTAGTTCTTCTATGTGAGTGATAATAAATATCTTCTCAAAATCAGCGGCGATAGCGGCAATAGCTTCTTTTAAATATTCAATGCCGTTTTGATCCTGTGTTCCGAAACCCTCGTCTATAATAACGATGGGTAGAGGCGCACCACTGCGTTTAGCTAGCACTTTGGAAAGAGCAATGCGTATGGCAAAATCTATGCGGAATTTTTCGCCGCCCGAATACATTTCATAATGACGCGTGCCTAATTCGTCACCGATGATAATATCTAGCGTATCTTTTAATTCACCGGTGGTTTTAGTAGTTTTTTGAGTTTCCAAAGAGACTGTTAAGCGTCCGTCGGTTAAACGCAACAAAAGACGGTTAGCCTCCTCCGATATCTCTGGTACTACCATTTCTACAATCATAGCCTGCATGCCGTTTTTACCGAAAGCTTTTTGCAAAGTTTCGTATAAAGCACTTTGAGTATTAGCTTGCGCTATGGCTTGAGTAGTTTCTTTTATTTGCCGGCTTTTTTCTTGTGCTTGTTCCAGGCGGTTTTGACTAACAGCTAGATGACTTTGTGCTGCCTGCAGGTCTTGCTGGGCTTGGTAGTAGTTATCTTGGCTTTTTTGTGTTTGTTCTTGTATCAAGTCAGCCTGTTCTGTCTGGGCTATTAATTTTTCCTGTCGAATGAGTTTTTCCTGCGAGTCTTGCTTTAAAATCTGCAATGACTCCTGCCAAGACTTTGCTTGCCGGCCTGTTTCCTCGTAACTTTGCTTAGCGTATTTAAGCTCCTGGGCTAAAGCTACGTATGGTTTAAGAATCGTTGTTTGTTCGTTTAAATCTTTATATATTTGATCATCATAATCTAGTTCTGCGAGTTGTTGCTGACAGTTCTTAAGGATTAAACGGATTTCAGTACAAAAAGCTTCTTCTTGCAAGGCTATAGCGTATTTTTTTATAACTTCGTTTATTTGTTCTAGTACTTCAGTATTTTGCTGCTGTTGCTTCATAGCCATTTGTATCTGCCCCCGCCAGGCGGACAGCTTTTCTGTTTTCTGCTTGAAGGTAGAGCCGGCCTGTTTTACCGCTTCTTTATTTTCTGACAGCTTATATTCATAAGCTTTAATTTTTTCATCAAGAACGCTTATCTGTTTTTGAGCTTTTAAGTACTGTTCTTGGCACTCAATAATTAAACTGTCGCGTTTATTATCAGTAAGTTCTTGATGGCACAACGGACAGTCGTAGTCGCCAGTACTTTGCAAATGATCTAAGTTTTGTAAAGTATGGTTATTTTGAGTTACAAGAGCACTTTGCTGCAATTTGGACTGAGTTAAAGTCTGAGCTAAAATTTCTTGCTCGGCGCTTAAAGCATCTAAGTTTTTTTGAGCGGTCTTAAGTTCGTTTTCGGCTATATTTGCCTGTTTGTTAAGGACGGTTGTTGATTCTTTTAAAATTAAGCGTTCTTTTTCTTCGTTTTTAATCTTCAAAAAAACTTCTATCTCGGCTTTTTTGGCGTTTATAGTATTTTGTGCTGTGCATATCTGTTGACTAAGTTCATAGTATTGTTCGCGTTTTTTATATTGTTTTAAAAGCTCTTCTTCGTTTTGTCTATAATTTTGTTCGCCATCTTCTATTTCTTTGCGGCGCTGCAAGATCTCCATGGCTTGATTTTGTTTAAGCTTGGCATTTTCTATTAAGTCTATAGTCTTTTGCCAGTCACTTTGATTTTTCAAAAGTGCTCTCTGGCAATCATCTAAACGTTCTTTTTGTAGATTTATAGATGATAGACGGGCGGCATTTGTCTGATAGGCGCTTTGGGCTTCTTTATATTTTTTATGCAAGCAATCAGTTTGTTCTCGGGATTGCTGAAGTTCTTCTTGCAAACTTTCTACGACATAAGCGTCTTGCTGCAAAGCTTCTAATTGGCCTTCCATTAAAATAACACTGTTTTTAAGGACTGTAGCCTGTTCTTTGGCCACTTGAGCGTAGGCCTCATATTCTTCTAAGCCTAAAATCTGTGTCAGTACGGCTTTACGCTCATTCGGGCTTTTCTCGCTGAAATTAGCGGCTTGTCCTTGTCTTAAAAATGCACTGGCACTGAAAGTAGCATAGTTCATACGTAAAACAGAAATGATTTTGGTATTAGTTTTACTGACGCTGTCTTCGCTTATATTGCCCCATTGGTTGTTATACTTAACATAAAAATCAACGGTAGTTTTGTCAGCACTTTTTTGGCTTTTAGCGCGCTTACGGCGGCGTACTATGCGGTATTCATCAACACCGGTCTTAAAATCAAATATAACCTCAGTCTCTGGTTGTCCTTCGGAAATTACCGAGTTATCGTCGCTGGCAACAGAGCGTGTTTGCGCCCACAGAGCCCATGTAATAGCGTCAATAAGAGTGCTTTTGCCAGCACCGTTATGCCCGCTGATAACAGCTAAAGACAGCGGTGCAAAGTCTATCTCAGCACCTTTTTGGCGGTAACTCATAAAATTAGTGATTTTTAAATATTGGGGTATCATATATTTGTTCGGATTTTTTAATCATTTAGTCTACGTTTTTTACTCTATCTTGTTTGTACGCTATTGTTGAAAGCAATCTCCAAGGTATATGCTAGCAGCTTTAATACCTTAAAGAGTGTATTGATTTGAGATGCTTTTTCTTTAGCCTAAATGAGTTTGCCGCTAAGATTTATTTTTAGTTGGGTTATCTCTTTTTAGATGTCTATGAAATTAGCTGAGAAATAATTTAATCCAAATAATCTTTCAATTGGCGAGAACGGGAAGGGTGGCGTAGTTTGCGTAAAGCTTTAGCTTCTATTTGACGGATACGCTCACGAGTCACGTTAAATTCCTTACCTACTTCCTCAAGAGTTCGGCTGCGACCGTCTTCTAAACCAAAACGCAATTGCAGCACTCTTCTTTCACGAGAAGTAAGACTGCTGAGCACATTATATATCTGCTCTTTTAGAAGCTGTCTGCTGGCAGCATCTGGTGGGGCTAAAGCGTTTTGATCCTCAATAAAATCACCTAAATGGCTGTCTTCTTCTTCGCCGATGGGTGACTCCAAAGAAATAGGCAGTTGGGAGATCTTACTTATTTCGCGCACCTTTTCTACCGGCAGATCCATTTCTTTAGCTATTTCTTTAGGGGTAGGCTCGCGCCCTAGTTTTTGCGAGAGCTGGCGGCTGGTGGACAGCAGTTTGTTAATAGTTTCTACCATATGTACTGGAATACGGATGGTACGTGCCTGGTCGGCTATGGCACGGGTAATAGCCTGACGTATCCACCAAGTAGCATAGGTGGAAAACTTATAGCCGCGGTGATAATCAAATTTTTCCACAGCGCGTATTAAGCCTATATTGCCTTCCTGTATAAGATCTAAAAGCGGCATGCCGCGCCCTATGTGTTTTTTAGCTACTGACACTACTAAGCGCAAGTTGGCTTCCACCAAGTGGCGTTCGCTTTTATCGGCTTCGCGAATCAGATCTTCAAAACGACGCTTAAAGATAGGGTTATATATATCTACTTGCTTTATAAACTTTTCGTCGTGTGAAAGAGTCTTAATGCCTTCTAGCGGCATACTATCGGGAATAAGGTCCAGTACCTCCTGAGGCATGAGGTTGGAATTAAGAGATAAGTCTATAATTGATTGCTCAACAAAAGCCGATTCTAAACCATGCTCTTCGGCGATTTTTTTGACCATATTCTGGTCTATTTCGCTGTCTATATTAAGATGCAGCTCAGAGCTGAAAACATCTATTTTAAATATGCCAGTGGCTTTAATGCGGAGCTCTGCCTGCACATAACCTATAATGTCTACCGCTTTGGCCAAATCGCGCAGCATATGCATAATGCTTTCCTGCGGCGAAGGTTCTTTACCGTATTCTTCAATATGTTTTTTCTGTATTTCGTTTAAACGGCGGCTTTCTTCCATGGTGCGCGCCAACTTCTTTTCATCAGCCGCTGACAGCAACGGTACGCGGCCTATTTCATGCAAATACAGGCGTACCGGGTCATCTACTACACCTTGTTCTTCAAGGTTACTCCAGGCCAGTTCGCCGCCAACCTCTTCAATATCTTCATCGCTATCTTCTTCCTCTACATCCAGCATATCTTCGGCAGTAGGGTCCAAATCTTCTCCAAACTCTCCAAGTTCTTCTTCGGGTTCTGTTTTTGCGTCTAATTTTTGCTCTTCTTCGTCATCTAATGTCTCTTCTTTATCCACTTTTACCTCCTATGTTTTTGTCTGAAAGTCTCTTTGAGTGCTTGCGCTTCTTCTATACCTAAAGATTTTAAATGAGCTAATTCATCTTGGAAATCGTGTGCCTTAGCAGAAGCTAACACGGCGCTCTTAAGTTCTTCCTGTTCTTTAAGATATCTAAGTTTTAAACGCCGGCAACAGTCTTGCATCTTAGCCTTGTTATCTCCGGCCGGTAAAGGTCTTTCTTTAAAAGACTGCCAGCGCTCACTAGATATAACGTCTAACTGTGCAATAAAGTTGCTATTATACTCCCTTTTAAGTTTAGTGTATATAGCCTTATTAAGGGTATCATTAAAATATTTTTCTTCAGCTAAACAAGCTTCTATGAGATATTCATGCTGAGCAAGTAAAGATAACAGATAATTCTCTATAGCAGTATGATTGTCTTTAACGGCTAAAGATTCTGCAGTATTTCCTTCTTCTCTTTTTTTATTGACAGCGTCAATTCTTTGCATTTCTTTACGTAAGGCATCAGCGTTTAAACTTACCAGTGTGGCAAGATTATTTAAATAGTGGGCTTGACGCACACTGTCTTTAATATTATAAATTACCGGCAGCATGGCCTTAGATAAAGTGCTTTTGCCGCTGGGAGTGGCAAGGTCTACTTTTTGTTTTTCAATCTCCAGTATATAATCAATAACCGGTACAGCCTGTTTAATTAAGGCCGGCCAGTTTTCGGCATGGGATTTTAAATATTCGTCAGGATCCTTACCGTCCTTGATATGTAAAATACGTATTTCGCCATCCATAATGTTTTCTAGCGGTGCGCTTTTTTGAGCGGCCTCACGTCCGGCTTTATCATTATCTAAAGCTAGTATTAAATTAGCGGTTAGTTTCTTTATATGCTCTGTTTGTTTTTCAGTAACAGCGGTGCCCATTGAAGCTACACAGTTTTGGTAGCCTGCCTGGTGAGCGGCAATTACGTCAAAATAGCCTTCCATAATGACAGCTTGATTTTGAGTGCGTATGTGCGGAGCAGCCAAATGCAAAGCGTACAGCAGATTACTTTTGTCAAATAAGCGGTTTTGGGCAGTGTTAACATATTTAGCATGACCGCTTTGCAATAAAGTATTGTCCATAATGCGTACACCAAAACCAACGCAGCGACCGTTGCGGTCACTTATGGGGAAAGTAATAACATCTTTAAAGCGGTCAAATAACATACTGTTGCTATCATGTCGTACGGCAAGTGAAGCTTCGGCCATTTCATTTTCGCTAAAATTACGTTCTTTTAAATAGTTTACTAAAGATTTACCGTCGGATGGGGCATAGCCCAGTTTAAAATCTACAATAGACTTATCAGTTATTTGGCGTTTATTTAGATAAATGCGGGCTTTTTCGGCTTGTGGGCTGGTTAGTAGCAGGTCAAAATAGTAATTTTGGGCGGCGGTATTAATATCGTAAAGACGTTTTTGTTTATTAGTTTCTTCGGGGGAATAATGGGAGGGCAGTTCTATTCCGCTACGCTCAGCTAACAGGCGCAAAGTTTCCCCAAACTCTAAACCTTGCTTTTTCATAACGTAAGCAAACAGGTCGCCGCCCTCTTGGCAAGAGCCGTAGCAACGCCAAGTTTGCTTTTCTGGGTCTACTATAAAAGAAGGGGTTTTCTCCTCGTGAAAAGGACAACAAGCCTTGAAAAGGCGGCCGGCCCTTTTAAAATCTACATCGTATCCAATGTATTCTACAATATCCAGTTTTTGTTTAATCTGTTCTATATGGCTAGCCATTACGCTTTTTCTGACCTACAAAGAAGTATCTTGTACATTATATATGTTTTAACATCACAATATAAAGTACTTGGCGTAAAGCTTTTAAAAACAACACGAGTATAGAAATATGGCCATACAAGCTATTTTTATAAAACTTCTGGACTATAGACAAGTGACAGCAACTATTATTATCAACATTAATAAGATATTTAAATAAGTCCTAATCTAAACAATTAAACAAAATATCAAAGTCATTTTAACTTTGATATTTTGCTTACGATTAAACCAGCTTTCATAATTGGCGCCGCTTAATTTCTCTAACAAATGATCTATAATATCACTTGATTATCGGATAGCGAATAATTGTTTTTAACTTATCGTGAGATGTTTTGCGCGGGTCGCTTAAATATAATTCATGATGTTTGCGTTTCCCTGAAAGGTCAAGCCTATATCCAGAAGCAGCTATGAATGTTTTTAAGGCAAAAATAGTTTCCGGTTCGTTGTCATAAGAGCCGACGTGCATAACCTGAGCGCAAAGCCCCTCATTGAAAACTTCAAGATGAACAAACGACAAATCAAGATCGGGTTTCTTTTTTATAAGGTTGGTTTTTGTTGCTTCAAAAACTTCAGGCGTAACAAACTCTGGCATCCGTATCATGGAAGTCCAACGAAACATGCTTTTTTCTGTTACGCTAGGCTCAAAAATACCCGTATCTGTTGACCATAAACCTTCTAATGGAGGAACGACGAAATCATAGTATCCTTTAGGTTGATTACCGCTTATTTTACTCATCTTAACAGCGTAAGACAATCCATAAAGGACTTCCAACGAGGTCTGATATTCTTCACTGATGTTTGGGTCACCGCGCCCGTCAATCATAATGAAAACCATTTCTGGTATTTTAATGATGGACGGTTTTGCGCTAGGTTGATATAATTCTTTTTGCGTCTTTTTGAAATCAATCGCCATAGAGCATACAGCC
>WRFJ01000008.1 GCA_009778865.1 Chloroflexota bacterium
GAGCAGCTGCAACTGCAGTGGCAAAACTCTTTAAGAAAAAGCACTATACAACAGTCTTTGCAAAACAACGGCTGTTTCGGCGTGGTGGCCAATATGCAACAGGCTATTGAGTTAGCTAATATGTACGCTGCTGAGCACCTGTGTTTAATGTTTAAAGATGCCCAAAACTACGTTAAAGATATTAAAAATGCCGGCTGTGTGTTTGTGGGAGCCAATACTGGAGTAGAGTTTGGTGATTATGTGGTAGGCCCCAGCCATGCTTTACCTACTGGTGGCTCAGCCCGTTTTTATTCGCCTCTTAATATCAATCACTTTATGAAAATAACTGATGTTGTTTGTTTAAAAGACAAAGAAATAAGCGAGCTTGCTCCTACGGTGGAGAGTATAGCTAAATCTGAGGGTTTAGCCGCCCATGCTTATGCTGCTGCTATAAGAAAAGACAGAGCACAAAAGAAATGAAAAAAGATGTTTTAAAATTAGCCAGGCCGCATTTTTTGACTTTGGCAGCATATGTTCCGCCCATACCTGAGGAAAAAGGAAACAAGCGTATTATTAAACTTGATCAGAATGAGTGTGCCTACGGCTGTCCGCCCTGTGTGGCAGAAGCTCTTACGGATTTTAAAGAGTATCATATATACTCTGATGCCTTGCAAACTAAATTAAGAGAAGCTATCGGTAAATATTGCGGCGCACCCAAAGAAAATATCATTGCTTCCAACGGCAGCAATCAATTGATAGATCTTATCTGCCGTGTATTTGTGGAGAAAGGCGATCATGTAATTAATTGTCCGCCTACCTTTGAATTATTTAAAACCAGCACCTTGCTATCTGAAGGTACGCTGGTAGAGGTGCCGCGTTTTGATGATTTTGCGTTGGATGTAGACGGTGTTTTACAAGCTGTAACGCCCAAAACCAAGCTTATTTTCTTGGCTACACCCAATAACCCTACTGGCAATTCTACGCCGTCAAAAGACATCGTACGCCTTCTGGATAGCGGTGTCATAGTAGTAGTGGATGAAGCTTATATTGAATTTGGTGGGCAAGGCATGCTGCCTTACCTAAAAGATTATCCTAATATGATAATTATGCGTACTTTTAGTAAATGGGCAGGTCTGGCCGGCCTGCGCGCAGGATATGCTATTGCCCATCCCGATATCATAAACTTGTTTATGGCAGTACGCCTACCGTATGTGATGAGTATAGCTACGCAAGTAGCAGTAATGGCTGTTTTACAAAATTTGCAAACGGCCGAGGAGTTTTTAAATAATACTTTGGCGGAACGAGAACGTGTGGCACTGATGCTTAAGCAAGTGCCTATGTTCAGCCGCGTATTGCCATCAGAAACCAATTTTTTCCTATGTCAGGTAAAAGACGGCAAGGCTGCTCTAGTCGACCGAAAACTAAAAGAGCGTGGTATAATAATTAGGTATTACGGCAAAGACCCTGTATTAAAAGATTACTTGCGTATCACTTTGGGTACGCCTGAAGAAAACGATATAGTAGTGTCTGCTTTAAAAGAAATATCTATTGAGGTATAAAAATGAGAAAAGCCCAAATAAAAAGACAAACTGCTGAAACTAATGTAAATGTGTCAATAAACATTGATGGCAGCGGACAAGTCGATATAACTACCGGCCAGAGACTGTTTGATCACATGCTTGCTTCTTTTGCTAAACATGGCTTATTTGATATCACTCTTAACGCTACTGGCGATGATGTGCATCATTTGGTAGAAGATGTAGGCATAGCTTTGGGGCAGGCCTTTAATCAGGCTTTGAGTGATAAAAAAGGTTTATCGCGTATGGGTGAAGCCGCCGTACCAATGGACGAAGCCTTATCTTCAGTTTTTATAGATGTCTCAGGCCGTCCTTATTTCTTTATAGATGCTGAATTTAGCGGTAATGATATGTTCGGTTTTCCGGCCGATATGGTGCGTCATTTTTTGGAGGCCTTTGCTACCGAAAGTCGCATTACTTTACATGCTCATGTTAACTATGGTGAAAACGACCATCATAAATGCGAAAGCTTATTTAAAGCTTTAGGCAGAGCTTTGGACCACGCAACTTGGATAGATGCCAGAAGGGCAGGACAAAGTCCTTCTACCAAAGAGTTTATGGGTTAATTTACACTAATCATATATATGTATACTGCGGCAAGTCTTATATATTAGCGGTTTTAGTTTATTTATTGCATACATTAAGTTATCATTTGAGTTGAAATGTCAATCTTAGGGGCATTTTCAATAGCGTCTAAGTAGTCTATATATCCATTGCCCCATGGCTTTACGTACCAAGCATATCTAATCCATGTGATATATAATTCACATTCAACTTTACTAATATTATCTATTAAATGCAAATAGTAATCTTCATTATTAAAGCCAAAAAAATCATTATTGGTTATCTCTAGCTGCATACCTACCGTAGTGGTGCTGTAGCCGCCAATAAACTTAATTCCTTTCCACATTGGTTTAGTATCAAGAAACGTTACTTGTTTAAAGAAACCTTCTTCGCCGTTTGGATATATTGTATATAGAGTATACGAGATACAAATATCTATAGCGTTAATAGTTTTTTTACTGTTGTTTGTGATTTCTATATCTAAATAAACTAGCGGTTCATTTTTAGAATCTTTTTCTAAACGCAACCCCCTGGCTTCAATGGTAATAGGCAGATTTTGATAGTCATTCAGGTAATTATCGTTCTTTTTACCATATGCCATATATGGTGGCAATACTATAAAAATGGCTAAAAATAACACAGCTACTATCCCGAGTACTTTGAGAAATCCTTCGATAATCATACATCCTCACTCTTAATATCTGTTTTTAATCAGCATGTTTTATTGTCAATTTTTATTCTGTTTTTATATATTTTTGAATACTAAAATAAGCAAATATATTATTAAAGTAACCAGTATCAATCTGTAGCCGGTAGTTCATTTTGTGGAGTAATAATGGGTTTTCCGCAAGCATCTATCAATGGACAGACGCCGCTTTGCATAACTAAATAATTTACACCTGTTTCGCGGTCTACCCAAATTTGTTCGTTGAAAGTAGCACCGTAAATTTTGATAAATCTATTGTATTTTGCCATTAACTCATAACACCTTATTATTTTTATTTTGATATTTATATCATAGCACATAGTGTTGTACTCAAAAATATTTTTAACATCCAAATACTTTACAAATACCCCAGTTCTTTGCTATGCTTATGTCTCAATATTTTGAAGTTCAAAATAAAAAGACACGGAGATTTAAAAATAGACAGCAATATTATCAATACTGACCGCAATATATTAAACAGTTTTTTAGTGGAGGTTTTCTATCAAATTTTGGCTTTAGAAGAAGATGCTTTAAGTGCTTATGCTGACGGCAAAATCTCATCCAAAGAATTCCACCTGATAGGGGCGGTTTTTAAAGGCTTGCAACAAGGCAAAAATACTATGAGTGACATAGCTAAGATGCTCAATATTACCACGGGTTCACTAACTGTGTCGGTGACTACTTTGGAAAGTAAAGGTTATCTTGCGCGTCTAAAATGCTCTGACGACAAACGTCTGGTGCGTATATTCCCAACCCATTTAGCCCAAGAAGCTCAGATGTATCATAATGATTTTCATCATGGTATGATGAAAATCATTTCCGATAGTTTAAATGAAGAAGAAATCAGCACGGTGGCTAAAGCTTTAATAACTTTAAAAGATTTTTTTGTGACAGCCAGCGCCAATATCAAGAAAAATAAAAATTAATAACAGGAGTAACATTTTGACTTTGCAAATTATTACTGATAGTACCGCAGACTTACCTTTATATCTTAAAAATACCCCGCATCTGACGGTGATGCCTCTTACCGTTCATTTTGGCGATGAATCTTATATAGACGGCGTAAATCTTACCAATGAAGAGTTTTATGAGAAATTATGTCATAGCTATTCAGTGCCTACCACTTCACAAATATCTGCTACCGCTTTTAAAGCAGTCTTTAATGAAATGAGCGGGAAAGGAGATGATGTACTGGGTATTTTTATCTCCTCTGATCTTTCTGGCACTTTTGCTTCAGCGTCTTTAGCTAGAAGTGAGCTAGGTAAAGATAATATTTATGTTATCGATTCGCGTACAGTAACTCTTGGCTTGACTGTGTTGGTGCAACAAGCTATTAACCTGCGTGCTCAGGGTTACAGTGCCAAAGAAATATATGAGAAACTAGAAGAACAAAAAGACAAAATACGTCTTTATGCTAAAGTTGATACTCTTAAATATTTGAAGAAAGGCGGTCGCCTGTCTACCGCAGGTGCTGTGCTGGGCACGCTTTTAAATGTTAAGCCGGTAGTCACGGTGAGCGACGGCAAGGTGCTTATGGCGCGAAAAGCACGCGGCAATAGCAAATCTTTACAATGGATTAAAGAAAAAGCTTTAGCTGACGGCATTGATGTAAACTTACCTGTAGCTTTGGGCTATTCTAACAACAGTAGTTTATTAAAAGAACTAGAAGATACTCTCTGTGAGGGTCTTAATATTCAAAAATACGTTCCTGTTTCCATAGGCGCTACTGTGGGCACGCACGGCGGTCCCAATATTATGGCGCTGGCTTATTTTATGAAATAACTGGTTTGCGTCAATATTTGTTCAGTAGGGTGCATTGACGGATGTCTTCGGTTTCATAAAAAGATAATACGGCCAAATGTAGGTTGACAGCACCTACATTTGGCCGTATTATAATACTATTCATAATTCAACTTTACATTATGCTAAGTTTTTATTTTGTTAATCGTTCGTAAGCAGTACGATAACGCTGGGTGGCTTTTTCCTGAACTTCTTGCGGCAGACATGGTCCAGGGTAGCTTTTATCCCAGTGTAAAGTCTCCAAATAGTCGCGGACGGGCTGCTTGTCGTATGAATCTTGCGAACGGCCGGCTTGGTAATTGGACATATCCCAAAAACGCGAAGAATCTGGAGTGAGTGCTTCGTCAATAAGTACCAACCGGCTGTCTTTATCAATACCAAATTCAAATTTTGTGTCGGCGATAATAAAACCTTTAGTACGCGCATAGTTACTGGCAGCCTGATAAAGTTTAACGGTGGTATCTTTAAGTTCTTGGGCTCTTTGATCACCTACAGTTTTCACCACGTCTTCATAGCTCATATTTACGTCATGTTCTCCGTTGTCTCCTTTAGTGGTGGGTGTAAAGAGCACTTGCGGCAACTGCTGGCTTTCAATTAAACCGTCGGGCAATTTGATGCCGCAGGCTGTGCCGTCTTTTTTATATTCTTTCCAGGCTGAGCCTGATATATAGCCGCGGGCAATACATTCTACAGTAATACGCTGTACTTTCTTTACTATCATACTGCGGCCGGCTAACCAGCAAGGATATTCAGTAATTTTTTTGTTTTGAGGCAAGTATTTAGCTAAGTCTTCCGGTTTTTCCAAAAGCTCCACCATATGGTTTTGCACAATGTCTTTAGTTTTATCAAACCAAAAGGCCGATATGCGGTTTAACACTTCGCCTTTGTCTTCAATGCCACATGGCAATACTACATCAAAAGCCGATATGCGGTCTGTAACCACTATTAAAAGATAGTCTCCTAGATCATAAGTATCGCGCACTTTACCTTTGATAAAGGCAGGTAAAGGCAAGTTAGTTTGCAAAAGGGGTTCTTTATTTTGACAATTACAGTTCATCGTCTTCTTTCTCTAAATATTTATATTGAACGAGGGGCTAAGCCTTCCACGTTTCTTTGGCGTGTTATCCATGTCTTATTACCTAAGCCTATGCGGTTAAAGATATAGTCTACGTATTGAATATAAGCTTTAGTATCAAATATCTCATCTATCTCTTCTTCTGAAAGTACTGCTGCTACCTCCTGATCTGCTGACAGCAAGTCTTTATAAGCTTGTTTAGTTTCCCAGCATTTCATAGCATTACGTTGCACTATTTTATAAGCAGTATTGCGCTCTAAGCCTTTATCTATCATAGCCAGCATGACGCGTTGAGAGAAAATAAGGCCGTTAGTAATATTCAAGTTTTGCTGCATGCGTTCAGGATAGATATACATTCCGCTGACAATTTTAGTAAATAAGGAAAGCATGTAGTCTAACAGGGTAGTGGCGTCCGGTATGGTAATGCGTTCGGTAGAAGAATGAGAAATATCGCGCTCATGCCACAGAGCTACATTTTCCATGCCTGTTAAGCTGTAGCTGCGTATTACTCTGGCTAAACCGCATATACGCTCACATAATTCAGGGTTGCGTTTATGCGGCATGGAAGAAGAGCCCGTTTGACCTTTTTCAAAAGGTTCTTCAACTTCACGTGTCTCTGTCTTTTGTAGGAGGCGTATTTCAGTAGCAAATTTTTCTAGTGAACAGGCTATAAGCGCTAAGGTCGTTAAAAACTGGGCGTGTCGGTCTCTTTGAATTATCTGACTGGAAACCGGGGCTGGTTTTAAACCTAACTTACAACAGGCCACTTCTTCAATTTGCGGTGGGATAGTGGCAAAAGTACCTACCGGTCCGCTTAGTTGGCCAACCGAAATTACCTCCTTAGCTTCTTCCAAACGCTTTTTGTTGCGTTTTGTTTCTTCCAACCATATAGCCATTTTAAGGCCGAAAGAAATGGGCTCGGCATGAATGCCGTGAGAACGGCCTGCCATAACAGTGTATTTATGCTCCAATGCTCGGTCCTCAATAGCCGCTATAAGTTCGTCAACGTCCCTAAGCAGTACATCAGCGGCCTGCTTACATTGAATAGAAAGAGAAGTGTCCATAACATCGGATGAAGTCATACCCATATGTAGAAAGCGACTTTCGGGTCCTAAACTTTCATATACTGAACCTAAAAAGGCTGTTACATCATGATGGGTTTCCTGTAATATTTCATTCATACGGGCAAAATTAAATTTAGCTTGGCGTATTTTAATCATATCTTCTGCAGATATATTTCCCATTTTGGCCCAGCCTTCACAGGCGGCAATTTCTATGTCCAGCCATATCTGAAACTTATTTTCATCGCTCCAAATTTGTTCCATTACGGGACGGGAATAACGTTTTAACATAATATCTTTACTCCTAAATACTTAGAGAGAAGCTCTGTAGTTTTCATAATTTTGACGCACATCATGATCGTTTAAACCGATAATTTGTGCAGCCAAATAAGCAGCGTTTTTGGCACCGGCATTACCGATAGCCATGGTCGCTACTGGTATACCACCGGGCATTTGTACAATAGCGTAGAGAGCGTCCTGCCCGTTTAAAGCACTGCCGGGTAGTGGCACGCCGATAACAGGTATAGTGGTCATAGAGGCCACTACGCCCGGTAAATGAGCGGCCATGCCGGCCATAGCTATAACTACGTCAAAGCCCTTTTCTTTTAAATTGGTGGCAAAGGTGCGTATTTTATCGGGGTTACGATGAGCCGAAATAACATTGGTTTCAAAAGAAATACCCATTTGGGCCAGTACTTCGGTGCAAATATCCGCATAACTTTGATCGGAAGACGAACCGCATACTACAGCTACTTTAGCCATTATTTTCATTCTCCTTTTTATTGTTTGCAAAGAAGGCAATATCTTTTCGGTAATGAGCACCATCAAAACTAATTTTAGCGATATTCTCATATACTTTGGTGCGTGCTTCTTCTAAATTGCGCCCCCTGGCGCACACAATTAGCACGCGGCCGCCGTTGGTTATAAAACGGCCACTGCAGTTTTTAGTGCCGGCATGGAAAACATTTACATCATAGTCAACTTCTTCTATGCCGTGTATTATTTGCCCTTTTTGAGGGTTTGACGGGTAGCCTTTAGCAGCCATTACTACACCCACGCAAGCATCATCGGATACTGTTATGGCGGTGTCTTTAAACATACCACGGGCAATAGCATAAAAAATATCAAATAAGTCACTGTCTAAAAGCGGTAAAAGCACTTGTGTTTCTGGGTCGCCAAAACGGGCGTTAAATTCCAGCACTTTAGGGCCGTCGGGGGTAATCATTAGTCCGGTATACAGCATACCTTGATAAGGGCATTTCTCATTTACTAAAGCCTCAGCTACAGGCTGCACGATTTGCTTAAGAATATAATCTTTTAATTCTTCGGTGATAAAAATCGGCGGACTGTAAGAACCCATACCACCGGTGTTAGGGCCTTGGTTATTATCAAAGATGCGTTTATAGTCGCAGGCTGAAGCCAAAGGCACCACTTGATTGCCGTCCACAAAGGCAAAAAAACTCATTTCTGGGCCGCTTAGGCATTCTTCTATTAGCACTTTATGGCCGGCTGTTCCAAAAATACTATTAACCATCATATCTGCTAAAGCTTTTTGGGCTTCAGCCATCGTTTGCGCCACTACCACGCCTTTACCGGCGGCTAAGCCGTCGGCCTTAACTACTATGGGCAGACTTTGTTCCTGTAAATAGGCTTTGGCCCGTTGGTATTCATCAAAGGATTGACTTTTGGCGCAGGGAATATCATATTTTTTCATTAGATTCTTGGCAAATATCTTGCTGCTTTCAATTTCAGATGCTGCTTTAGAGGGAGCAAAAATCAACAGGCCCTGTTGTTTAAAAGTATCGGCAATACCGCGCGTGATAGCAGCTTCCGAGCCGCCCACTGTCAAGTCTATATTGTTGGTTTTAGCAAACTCTAACAGTGCTAGCACATCATCAGCTGCAATATCTACATTTTGGCCAATCTGAGCCGTACCAGCGTTGCCGGGGGCAATAAATATCTCGGTCACCTTGCCGCTCTGCGCAAGCTTCCAAGCTAAAGCATGCTCTCTGCCGCCGCTGCCAATTACTAAAACTTTCAAAAGAGAACTCCTTATTCTTGATGATTATACTAACTTATTAAATATTTTCAAACTTTAATAAACTGCCAAGCGTCCCTCTACCTGTGCGTCAAGCTGGCGTGCTGTAGCAAAATATTCATGCAGGGCGTCTCGCAGGGAAGTAGTGACCACCTTACCCTTGCCATCCTCAAGTTCGTCTAAAGACATATTAAAGAAATTCTCAAAATTCTTATAGTGATATTCCTGTAATCCCACATGCAACACATCACTATCCTTCAAAGGCTGACTGTTATATTCAAATCGCTCAAAGCACTTAGTAGTGCGGTTGTAAACCACACATAAATCACGGGAGAATTGGTAAAATTCACCTTGTCCGTAATTTATTGTTTCTTCCCGCAGCATATGAGCTAGCATGCGTCGCAACTGCGCACCGCTGATTCTTAGTCCCAGTACTCGGTCATCATACGGCATAAGCTCCAACAGGTTGCCGTAGGTAAATAACGGGCCCATCTTTTCTTTACGTATTGAACCTGAACCAAGAATCATTAAGTCTACCCCTAAAATGTCCTTAAGAGCATCACACATCAGATTTCCCAATTCTGTTTCTTGGTAGCGGTTGGGATGGGTAAGTTGGCTGTTAAATTTACATAATATGCATTCATATTTTTCATCAATATGCTGCTTAAATCTTGCAATAGTCTCCTCTAATTGCTGGTCGCGCGGGCAGTTTTGGCTGTTAATAGGCACTAACTGCCAATTGTAACTGTGCACCGAATTAGTATCGGTATCAACCACAATATCAAAACGGCCTATCTGCATAGTACCTACGCCGGCTTGAACAATTAAGACATCATTAACTTTAGCAGGCTCTTCCAAAACAGTATGACTGTGGCCGCCGATAATAACATCAACACCCCAGTCTGGGTCAAGCAAAGCGGCCAAACGCTTGTCATCTTCAAAACCGATATGAGTCAACAGCACGGTGAAGTCAATATCCACGTTATGGTAGGCATTGCAAATATGGCCGATTTCGCGAGCAGCATCCTCTACATCTACTAAACTTCCCAGTAGCTTATCTAAACGTATATTGCTCATTACTTCTTTAGTTATGATGCCGATAAACAACACTCGCATATCGTTAATCTCTATGATTTTATGTGAGTTGAACAGACGGGTATAGGGGTTTTTGATGAACAGATTAGCATTAACAATGGGGAATTTGGCACAACGTTCCAAAAAAAGCAAATGGGCCAGCCCGTAATCGGTCTCGTGATTACCTAGTGATGCGATGTCAGGATTTAGAATGTTCATAATTTCAATGGTCGAGATGCCTTTAAATTCGGCATCAATTAGCGAACCTTGCAACATGTCGCCTGAAATACAGTATATGGTATGGGGATTTTGGTCTCTTACCTTTGATACATAACCGGAAAGCATAGAGATGCCGCCTAGCAGATTTTTATCTACCTGTTCGGATAAGAAATCGCCATGCAGATCATTAGAATGCAGTAGTATTAAATCCTTATATCGCTCTGTCATATTCATCCACCTTGTGATAGTAATGTTTTTATTCTTCTAGTTGCTTTACTTTTTAATCACATAATGAAAAAACGTTAAGAACACATTTTTGGATTTTTGTTTTTAGTTTCAATGATTCGTTTAACTCCTAAGTAATTATATTTACTTTCAACGAATGGAGAAGTTCTAATGAGTGTTTTTATCAATACCAGCTAGACTATTCGGAAATAATCCGTAGTATCAAAACAGTATTATTGGCTGCTTTGATTTCTGAAAACCCTTGATTTTACAAACCTTTCAGAATTGATTTATTTACTCCCACTCAATAGTTCCCGGAGGTTTACTGGTAATGTCATAGACTATACGGTTGATGCCGCGCACTTCGTTAACTATACGATTGGATATTTTAGCTAAAAGATCATATGGTAAACGTGCCCAGTCAGCCGTCATAGCATCAGAAGAAGTGACGGCACGGATGGCCAGCGCATATGAATAAGTACGAAAATCGCCCATCACGCCTACTGACTTGGTATCGGTAAGTACAGCAAAAGTCTGCCACATTTCTCTGTAGAGCTTGGCTTTTTTAATTTCATCCATCACTACCCAATCGGCGTTTCTTAAAATATCTAAACGCTCTTTGGTTACTTCACCAATACAACGTATGGCTAGGCCTGGTCCGGGGAAAGGTTGGCGCCACACTAAGTCCTCTTCTAGACCCAGTTCACTACCCAGTTTGCGTACTTCGTCTTTGAACAGGTAGCGCATAGGTTCCAGAAGCTTAAATTTCATATATTTAGGCAGGCCGCCCACATTGTGATGGGTTTTGATAACAGAAGATATATTGGAAACTGAAGAGACGCTTTCGATTACATCGGGGTATAAAGTACCCTGCGCCAAAAAGTCTACCTCACCTAATTTTTTGGATTCTTCTTCAAAGACTTCTATAAAAGTATGACCGATAATTTTGCGTTTTTGCTCGGGGTCGGTCACTCCTTTGATGGCACTTAAAAAACGCTCAGAAGCATCCACATAATTTACTTTAATGCCTAGCTTTTCTCTAAAAACTTTAATAGTGCGCTCAGCCTCTTCTTTGCGCAAAAGGCCGTTGTTGACAAAAACACAGGTCAGTTGGTTGCCGATAGCTCTATGTATAAGAGTAGATACTACTGAGCTATCCACGCCGCCGGAAATAGCCGAAAGCACACGACCGCTCCCAACTTGCTCTTTTATTTTAGCGATGGATTCCTTAATAAAATTATCCATGGTCCAAGTGCCGTTACAATGGCAAATATCATAGACAAAGTTTTTAAGCATTTGCTTGCCTTGAGCGGTATGCATCACTTCGGGATGGAACTGGATGCCGAAAATCTTGTTGTTTAAACCCATAGCGGCTATCGGCGTATTTTCGGTATAAGCTAACGATTTAAAATCAGGCGGCATTTTGGTAATTTTATCTCCGTGACTCATCCATACCGGAGTAGTGGTGTCTACATTCTTAAATAAAGAAGATTGTTCTTCGGTAAGTATCAAGACGGCATGTCCGTATTCACGTTCATTACTGGGCGAGACTACTCCACCCAGTTGGTGTGCGATAGACTGCATTCCGTAGCATATACCTAAAACAGGCAATCCGCTTTCATATACGTAAGCCGGTGGCAAGGGAGCATTTTCATCATAAACGCTATTGGGGCCACCGGAGAGAATAAAACCACGCGGGTTTAAATTTTTGATTTCGTCCCATTTGGTTTTATAAGAAATAAGTTCGCAGTAAACGTTTAATTCGCGTATACGGCGAGCGATAAGCTGAGTAGTTTGTGAACCCATATCTATAATGATAATAGTTTCGCGCAATGCTCCCGATACACCGGTTTCGGTAGCGGTCTTTTCTTTGCCTAAAGCTTCGGTAGCTTCTTCAAGGTAAGTTGAAACTTCCACATCTCCTGAAGCACCGAAACGTAAAATTGTAGCCTCGTTTAGCTCTTTTTCATCTTCTGTCATAATATTTTCACAATTCTTATATATAAATTTGCTATTTATTATAAAACAATTAGGTTGTTTATGCTATAAAAGTAACGTAAAATACTGTTGCTGGAGCAGACAAAAATATCGGGCCAAAGAAAATATAGAATGGGAGGATGGGGGCTTACTATGGAAAATAAGAATATAACAAAATCAAAACGCAAGAAAAACCTTAACTTTACAGCTAGTTTATTTGACATCTTATTTGTAGGTGCAGTTATGATTGTTTGCGGTGCTTTAGGTTATGGACATAATGTTCCTTGGATTTTCTTTATCGGCCTGCTTATTACGGCATGGGTGGCCGGCAGAATTAAATTCATATATAACAGAGCCGTAGAAGAACAAGAGATGGAAGACGAAAACGAAGCAGCAAAAAACCGTTAATAAAACTTAAAAAAAGCCAATGCCCGCCTATTGTATAGAATTTGCTGTTTTATAAGAATGGTAGAGACTTTGGCAGTTGTATGGAACACAAAGCGCGATAAAAAGCCTGTTATAAGTAGAATGTATTTATCAAAAAGAGTATGCTAATATAGAATAAATAAACAAAATTTGTTTGAATATATTGAACTGTTTTACAATAAAAAATGTATTCATGCTACACTAAGATGTTTTGGTCCGGTCGGGTATCGTATATCTGTAATAGCGTGATAAGCCGAATAAAAAATAATTTGTTACACGCATGCCAGCCAATAAACATTTTTACAGTTTTACATTGTTAAAATAGTAATTATTAAATCAATTGTTTAAAAAATAGAGGAGTAAAAAAGGAAAATGGCAATCATTTATTACGATAAGGATTGTAATCTGGCAGCTATCAAAGACAAAACTATCGGCATTTTAGGTTATGGTAGCCAAGGTTGTGCACAAGCTCTCAATTTACGTGACAGCGGACTCAACGTTATCATCGCCGAAAGGGCTGAGTTAGTACAAAAAGTGCAGGCTGACGGTTTTAACGTCATGGCTGCCGCTGAATTAGCTAAAAAAGCCGACGTTATTGTTATGCTGGCTCCTGATACAGCACAGGCTAAAATCTATAAAGAGGATATTGCCCCTAATCTAACAGCCGGAAAATTGCTGCTGTTTGCTCACGGATTTAATATTCACTACGGTCAGATTGTGGTGCCTGCAGATGTGGATGTGGCTATGATTGCACCTAAAGGACCCGGAAAAATGGTGCGCGAGGTATATACGCAAGGCAATGGTGTACCTGCTCTCATTGCTGTACATCAAGATGCCACTGGTAAAGCACAGCAGGTTGCTTTAGCTTATGCTAAAGGCATAGGCTCATCTCGTGCTGGCATATTAGAAACTACCTTTGGTGAAGAAACTGAAACTGATCTCTTCGGCGAGCAAGCTGTGCTGTGCGGCGGTGCCACTGCTCTTGTCAAAGCCGGTTTTGAAACACTAGTAGAGGCTGGGTACCAACCGGAGATAGCTTATTTTGAATGTCTGCATGAGCTGAAACTGATTGTAGATCTAATCTACAAAGGCGGTATTTCATATATGCGTAATTCTATTTCAGATACTGCTAAATACGGTGATTACACACGTGGTCCGCGTATAGTCAGCGATGATGTATATGACGAAATGGCTGAAATTCTTGCCGAAATTCAGGACGGCCGCTTTGCCCGCGAGTGGATTTTGGAAAATCAGGCGGGACGTCCGGTGTACAACGCTCTCAAGAAGATGGAAAGCGAACATCTTATTGAAGAGGTTGGCGCACAATTGCGCGAAATGATGCCCTGGCTTAAAGAATCCAAATAAGATTTTAATGAAAGTTGGGGCATTGGAACAGGCATACTGTTCCAATGCCCCAACTTATTTAGCCCAATTATCAATGATGTGTAATCTCTAGAAAAACAATAAAATACCGAGAATTTCATGAATTATATATTGCCAGTTTTCCTAATTATAATATTAGTACTTTTAGCGGCTATTGGTTTATATATGTTGATGACCGGTAGGGGCGCATTCTTTATAACTACTAGTAAAGCAAGGCGAGAAAAATGTAATGCTTCTTTAATACGTTTAACAAGCTGGGCATATTTGATTTTTAGTACTTTGCTTATAGTCTCTATCTATAGTATTGTTTGTTTCAATAATACTACTCTGGGTCAAATTATTTTGCTTTTAGCATCTATCATTTTGTTATGTTTGGCAATACACCTATTCGTCAAGCTTAGTCTGCCTAAGAAATAAACATTCGTCGGCGTCTATTTTCTATTTAGAGGTATTTAATAAAAGTGCAGGTTATTACGCCCAATAATATAAATTATGCTGTAGCCATCTTAAAAAACGGCGGTGTTGGTGCTTATCCAACCGATACTGTTTTCGGTTTGGGCGCCAGTGTTTTTAACGAAAAAGCTGCGACGCGTGTATATGACATCAAAGGCAGGCCTGACGATAAAGGCTTACCGGTTTTAGTGGATAGCGTAGATACTTTGGAACAGGTGGCCGATGTTTATTATACTCCGCAAATTTTGCGTTTAATTGAGCGTTTTTGGCCTGGTAAACTTACTATGATTTTTCGTAAAAAGGCCAATGTGCCGTCTGTAGTGTGCGGCGGAGGTCAGACTATTGCCGTACGCATACCAAATTGCCATATTGCCTTAAGCCTTATTAAGGTCGTAGGGCCTATTATAGGCACCTCGGCCAATATTAGTGGGCAAGGCAACAGTTTTAGCAGTGCCGAAGTAGAGAGACAACTTGGCGACTTAGTAGACTTTATTATCGAGGGAAATGTAACGGGCGGTGTACCTTCTACTGTCATAAATACGTGTTCAGACAAACCACAAATTGTGCGAGCTGGTGCTATTCCCTTAGAAGAGATAGAAAAAGCCTTAAAAGACTGATTAAATTATCACAATTTTTTGTTAAGAGCACTCAGAAATTGAGTGCTTATTCTTTAACAATCAAACGTAACATAAACGTAAAAATATTTGACATATAAGTATGGTAGAAGGTATTATGTAATATAGTTTTTCCTACACAAAAGTAAGCAAAATTAAGTTTACATAAAAATTGAGGTGTAAAAATGGCATGGAATAATCCCAATTTAA